>JAITBV010000033.1 GCA_031283395.1 Candidatus Adiutrix sp. | reverse complement strand
CACTGAAAAAGGTTCCGTCCTCTTCACCGTCAACCGGGTCGGGCAGGTTTCCACCTTCATGCACTACATGAAGGAAGGCGACATTATGGGAATTCGCGGCCCCCTTGGCCACCCCTACCCCTTGGACAAAATAAAGGGCAAGGACATTCTTATAATCGCCGGTGGGTTCGCGGTCACCACCCTTCGCTCCACCATCGTCTGGATGCTTCAGCCGGAAAACCGGTCCCAGTATGGCAAGATAACCTTTGTTTACGGGGCCCGGACCCCCGGACTCCTTCTTTATAAGGAGGAATGGGGCGAGTGGCAGAAGCGTGACGATATAGATGTCCACGTCACCGTTGACCGCGAGGCGCCGGGCTGGACCGGAAAGGTGGGCTTTGTGCCGGCCGTCACCAAAGATGTCTGCCCGCCACCAAAGAACACGGCGGCCATCATCTGCGGCCCGCCCATCATGATCAAGTTCACCCAGCCAGTGCTGGAAGAAGCCGGTTATTCCACCGACGACATCATCATGAGCCTGGAAAACCGTATGAAGTGCGGTCTGGGCATCTGCGGTCGTTGCAATGTGGGGCCGGAATACGTCTGTAAGGACGGCCCGGTCTTTACTTTGACCCAGCTCAACGAACTGCCCAAGGAATATTGAGCTCTTCCTGGTTCGTCGGAGCGTGATAGGCCGGGGCTTCGCCTTCCCGGCCCAAGCAAGAAGCAACCGGCTTCACCGGATTGAGACCCGCTTGATATTTGGCTGGCGTCTTGTTTTGTCGATTCTTCCGGCAATACAAGACGCCAGAGCCGTCTTGATCTTTTATCTGGATAGATAGGACGAAATAAATGAGCCTCAATGAAACACCGTCCGACAACCGTCTCCATATAAGCTTCTTCGGCCGGCGCAATGCCGGCAAGTCCAGTCTGGTCAACGCCGTGACCGGACAAGACCTGGCCGTTGTCTCCGAGGTCAAAGGCACCACCACCGACCCGGTCCAAAAAGCCATGGAGTTGTTGCCCATTGGGCCGGTCCTGATTATTGACACCCCCGGCTTTGATGATGATTCCGGCCTTTTAGGGGAAAAGAGGGTGGAACGGACCCGACGGATCCTCAGGAAGACCGATGTGGCCGTCCTGGTGGTGGATGCATTGTTGGGCCTGACCGGGCCGGATGAAGAACTCCTAGGCCTGTTCAAGGCCCGGGGCCTGAACCACTTGGTGGTCTTTAACAAATGCGATCTTCTGCCCAACCTTCCGGTCGAGGCGCCGGGCACCATATATGTCAGCGCCGCCACCCGGGACCGGATCGAGGAATTCAAGGAAAAGCTGGCCGCCTTGGCCATCGGCCGGGAGCCTGAGCCGAAAATTATCGGAGACTTGATCGAACCCTCGGATTTCTTGGTGCTGGTCGTGCCCATTGACAAGGCTGCGCCCAAGGGCCGCCTGATCCTGCCTCAACAGCAGACTATCCGGGATATCCTGGACGCCGGCGGGGCACCCGTGGTGGCCCGGGAGACAGAGCTGAAGGGCGTTCTGGCCGGTCTGCTCCGCCCTCCCCGCCTGGTCATAACCGACAGCCAGGTTTTCGACCAGGTGGCGGCCGACACCCCTCCCGAAGTGCCCCTGACCTCTTTTTCCATACTTTTCGCCCGCTACAAGGGTTTCCTGGATCAGGCCGTCCATGGGGTCCGGGCCTTGGACCGCCTGGCTCAAGGAGATCAGGTGCTGATCGCTGAAGGCTGCACCCACCACCGCCAATGCGAGGACATAGGCACGGTCAAACTGCCGCGCTGGATAAGAGACCGTAGTGGCCTAAACATTGATTTCATCTTCACGGCCGGCGGTGATTTCCCTGAAGACCTCTCTCCTTATCGCCTGGTGATCCATTGCGGAGCCTGTATGCTCAACGAACGTGAGATGAAATACCGCCAGCGGATCGCCTCGGACCAGGGCGCGCCTTTCACCAATTACGGTCTGGCCATAGCTCACTTAAGGGGTGTGCTGAAGCGCAGTTTGGGACTCTGGCCCCATCTGGTGGCCGAACTCGAATCTTGATAATCCGAAGTTCCAAATCACCCGGATTGCTTAAAGGCAATCCGGGTTTTAATTTACCAGGGCATGGCCTATAATGATGTATAATTACTAATAATAATATATTATTTATGTTAATTAACAATAAATTTATTAAAAATATCATAAAATGCTAATTATTAAGATTTTTTTATTGATTTTAGAATTATTATGAATTATATTTATTAAAATAGTTCAGATTTCCAGTCCCGCTGATTTAAATTTTGATGAATATTTGGTTGGAGGTTAAAAAATTACTGAAAAATCAATCATTTTAAATCCGGGCCGAGATTGGAGCATCTTGCCAGCCAGAGATTTAAATAAAGAGAAATTCATCTTTTTTAGCGGGGTTGCAATTTTTTTTCTTGACTAGGTGGGAGATAATGGGTTAATATGTAGACAAATGGGATGAAATGGGAGATTTTGATCGACTCCTCAACTGCCCCGGGATAGCATAAATGGACTTTAATTCCGATTTCTGCTTTTTTTGCGACTACACCCATAATCTTGACGAGAAAGGGCGCTTGGCTCTGCCCAGCGGTCTCCGGGAAGAGTTAGGGCGGTCGGAACGGCCGGAATTGGTCTTTGCCAAGGCCACCGGGGCCTCTGAAACTTCAGAAGCCTATCTTACACTCTATCCTTATGAGCATTGGCGAAAACTGGTGGCGGCCATGGAAGCCTCCATAACCGATACTGACCGGCGAAACGCGGCTTTGCGGGCTTTTACGAAGGATGGCCGCCAGTTGAACCTGGATAAGGCGGGACGGGTGCTGATCTCACCTGAACAGCGGGCTGCGGCCGGTTTGGGGCGAGAGGTTAGAATACTGGGCTTGGGCTCCAAAATCCAGATTTGGGATGTGGCCGGCCATGAGCGGAAAGAAGCCCAGGATAAAGCTGTTCTGGATGAAGTCACCGAGACTCTGGGTCTGAATTTTTGATGTCGGCTGAAGGGAGCAACCCTGAAGCCTTGGAATTGTTCCCGCCCCCCCCGGGGGACGGCGATTGGTCCCGGGCTTTTGGACATTTGACCGTCCTGGGGCCTGAGGCTGTGGCTGACCTGGCCCCTCGGCCGTCCGGGGTCTACGTGGACGGTACTTTGGGAGGGGGCGGGCACAGCCGCTTGATCTTGGCGGCCTTGGGTCCCGAAGGGCGTCTCATCGCTCTGGATCGGGATTCCGAGGCTCGGCATTGGGCCGAGGCTGGCTGGGGCCGGAGGGAAAGACGGTTGATGGTTGCTGCTGGTTCTTTCGGGGATTTGGGAGAGGTTCTGGCCGGGCTTGACCAAGGGCCGGTCGATGGGATTCTTCTGGATCTTGGGATCAGCGGAAGACAGTTGGCCGCACCCGGTCGGGGCTTCTCCTGGCTTTTGGATGAACCCCTGGATATGCGGCTGGATCAGAGCCAGCCCCTGACCGCCCGGGAAGTGGTCAACCGTTACCCGGAGAAAAATTTGGCTGAAATTATCCGGCTTTACGGCGAAGAGAGAGCCGCCCGCCGCCTGGCCAGGGCCATGGTCCGGGCCAGGAGCCGGGCTCCCTTGGAAACCACTGGTCAATTGGCCGCCTTGACGGCTCGCGTACTTTACCGGCCTGGGCCTCCGCCCCGGCTCCATCCGGCTACCAGAACTTTTCAGGCCATTCGCCTGGAAGTCAACCGGGAACTCCAGGAATTGGAAAATTTTTTAAAAACCGCCCCCTCGCTTTTGAAGTCCAACGGGCGCCTGGTGGTCATCAGTTTTCACTCCCTGGAAGACCGGTTGGTCAAAACAGCCTTCCGAGCAGGCGATGAAAAAGGATATCCGCACTGGCGGCCTCTGACCAAAAAACCTAAGTGTCCCGATGCCGGGGAGGTCGAGCGAAATCCCAGGGCCAGGTCGGCCAAAATGAGGTCGGCGGTCAGGTTGGCTGTCCCGGAGCCTGGAAGTCAGACTTCTTCTAGGCAAAAATTCCGCCGAATCTAATATAAGGTGTCCGATGACCTCTTCCCGAATAATGGTGGGCCTACCCCTGGAAAAACCCCGATCGGTCAGCCGCGGCGGCTGGAAGAAGTGGAAGCTTCCGGTCCGCCGGGAGCCGGTCCTCCTCCAGGCCAAGGTGGTCCGGCCTCCGGTGGCAAATCCTTCAGAGCCGGTTGCGCCTCAGGAGGTTCTGCCAACTACGTATTTGGAGGTTCGGCCTCTGCCCTTTTTGCCGGCCCGTCACTTCTTCATTTTGAGCGCCATTGTGGTCGTTTCCATAATCCTGGTCTGGGGATTGGTGCGTTCCAATCATTTATCAGTGGCCTTGAGTTATGAAATCTCCGCCCTGACTCTGGAAAAACTCGCGCTTCAGGAGACCAACCGTCAGCTCAAGACCGAATTGACCGGAGTCGGCTCCCTGGCTCAATTGGAGGAAGCGGCCAGGAATGTCCTGGGCCTCATCACTCCCAATCAAGGACAGATAGTGGTTATTGACCCGTGAACAATGGGCTGAAATTAAAATTAAGGCTGGTTGCCATTCTGTTTTTTCTGGTCTTCGGATTGGTGATCTATAAGGCCGCCATCCTTCAGGTCGTTGACCGGGATTCCCTGGTGACCAAGGCCCGGGCCGAGGTGGAACGCCACTTGAGTTTGGGTGCTGTACGCGGAGAGATTTTTGACGCGGGCGGGGAAAGGTTGGCCGCTTCTTTGGCCGTCGCCTCACTTTACGCCAACCCATTAAAAATAAAAGATAAAATTGAGACGGCCCGCCTTTTGAGTGAAGTTTTGAATCAGGACCAGGCCAAGATCTTGGATAGGCTGGATACGAGTAAGCAATTCGTCTGGCTAAAGCGCCAGTTGAGCCAGTCCGAGGCCGAGGCCGTCCGGGCATTGTCGATCGACGGTTTGGGGCTCAGCCAGGAATACCGCCGGGCCTATCCCAATGGACATCTGGCTGCTAACTTCCTGGGCTTCGTGGGGGTGGACAATCAAGGACTGGAAGGCCTGGAACTGGCCTTGAACGATTATCTGCGGGCCGGCTCGCACAAGGTCAAGAGCCGCCGCGACGGACGTGGTCGGGATATGCTGGACAACGGAGAGATACAGGAGGCCCGGGGAGCTTCGGTGGTGCTCACCGTTGACCGGAGGATTCAGTATGTCACCGAAAAGGCACTGGCCAAGGCGGTGGATATCTATCAGGCCAAAAGCGGCATGGCTTTGGTCATGCGGCCCAAGACCGGGGCCGTGGTGGCGGCCGCGGTCTGGCCCACTTTCGACCCAAACGAATATAAAAAGGCTTCCGAATCTTCCCGGCGAAACAGGATTTTGACCGATCCTTTCGAACCCGGTTCAACTTTTAAGGTTTTTGTGGTGGCCGCGGCTCTTGAAGAAAATATTATCAGCCCCAATTCGATCATCCATTGTGAGAACGGCGCTTTCAAGGTCGGCAGTAACACCGTGCGCGACACGCACAACTACGGCGACTTGAGCGTCAGCGAAATCATTAAATTTTCATCCAACATAGGTTCGCTCAAGATCGGGGGCCTTCTGGGGAACGATCTTTTATATAATTATCTGACCAGATTTTCCTTTGGCGAGCGGACCGGTCTGGCCCATCTGAAAAGCGAGACCCCGGGTTTGCTCAGGCCGCCCCGAAACTGGTATGCCATTGACGCCGCCAACATCGCCTTCGGTCAAGGATTGACGGTGACGGCTTTGCAGATGGTTATGGCCATGAGTTCCCTGGCCAACGATGGGGTCATGATGAAGCCTTATCTGGTGGACCGGGTGCTGGACGCCGAGGGGCGCATAATCGAACAGGCCCGGCCCCAGATTTTCAGGCAGGTGGTTTCGCCTCTGACGGCCCGGCAAATGGCGGCCATGTTGCGGATGGCGGTGATGAAAGGCGGCACCGCCACCAGAGCCGAGGTCTCCGGCTATCCCGTGGCCGGCAAGACCGGTACAGCCCAAAAAGTCACTCGTGGCAGTAAAACCTACACTGCCGGCAAGTATGTGTCTTCCTTCATGGGGTTCGCCCCTTATCATGACCCGCAACTCTGCGTGATGGTAGTGCTGGACGAACCGGCTAACGGCTATTATGGCGGCGCGGTGGCCACGCCGGCCTTCAAGGAAATCATGGAACATGCTCTGCCGCTTTTGGATGTTCCGCCCACCGATGACCAGGGGAATCCGGTCTGGCCGCTCATTGAACGTAATTCCGGCGGTGCCCCGGGGGTGGTGGCGGCCAATCAGCCCACCAATTTCATCCGAGTCAAACTCAGGAAAGGTGATCGGGGAATCCGGGGGCCCATTGAACCTGCAATGGGGCGGACGGAATTCACGGGTCTCAGCTTGGAAGGGGAATGGGAGAAGCCGCTGTTGGAGTTCACGGAAGACGGAGACCGGATCATGCCGGACCTGACCGGTATGAGTATGCGCCAAGCTCTGGATGTTTTAAGCGGCCACGGACTGGAATTGGAATTCCAGGGCAGCGGCCGGGTCGTGGCCCAAGTGCCCCTTGCCGGAACAGTTCTGGTCGCGGGTTCACCAGGCACAGTCTATTTTGAGCGACAGTAGCTATTCGGGATTGGACATGGTCACTTTAAGCCGCCTGGCAGGTCAGTTGAACTTGGAACTCCACGGTCCCGGAGAAGCCGAAATTTGCGGCCTGACCGAAAATTCTCGCGCGGTCCGGCCTGGTTGGATATTTGCCGCCCTCCCCGGAACCAGGTTTCACGGCCGGCAATTTGTGGATGAAGCCCTGGCCAGGGGCGCGGCGGCAGTACTTCTGAGCGGCGAGGATCTTGTCGATCTGCCTGTGCCCCGTATTTTGGGAGAGGAAGGCCGGTTGAGGCCCCTTATGGCTTTGGCTGCGTCCATCATTTACAGCCGCCCCGGAGAAAAAATGATTTTGGTCGGTTTGACAGGCACCAACGGCAAAACCACCACCGCCTATCTCCTGGAAGCTGTTTTGAAACGGGCCGGACTTCGGCCGGGGGTAATGGGCACGGTGAATTTCCGCTGGCCGGGAGAGGTGCGGCCGGCCGTCAACACCACACCTGAAGGGCCGCTTTTGTCAGCCTGCCTGGCAGATATGGTCGCGGCCGGTTGCCGGTCGGCCGTGCTGGAAATATCATCTCATGCCCTGGCCTTGGGCCGGGTGACCGGTCTCAGTTTCGAGGCGGCCCTTTTCAGTAATCTCAGTCGAGACCACCTGGATTTTCATCAGGACATGGAGAGTTATTATCAGGCCAAAAAGCTCTTGTTCGATCGGCACCTCAAGCCCGGAGGTGGCCGGGCCGTGATCAATGTCGATGATGAATACGGCGCCCGCTTGGCCGGAGAAATGGGCAAAGGTGCCCTGACCTACGGATTCAACAGCCGGGCCGATGTGAGAGGCGAAAACCTGACCTTGAGCCGTAAAGGATTGATTCTGGATATCGTCCATCCTGGCGGCCGCTGGCAACAGACTTCACCTTTACTGGCCAAAATCAACGCCTACAATATTCTGGCCGCCGCCGCTCTGGCCCTGACCCTGCGCCTGGAACCGGAGAGCATCCGGGAGACTCTGGCCGTTTGCCCTGGAGCGCCTGGACGGCTGGAAGAAATTGGGGACGACCCGCTGGTGCTGGTGGATTACGCTCACACTCCCGAGGCCCTGGCCGAAGCTCTGGCCGGCGCCCGGGCGCTTAATCCGGCCCGTCTCCTGGTACTCTTCGGCTGTGGCGGCGATAGGGATCAGGGCAAAAGAGCTCTCATGGGTCAGGTGGCCGGGATCAGGGCCGATTTGACCTTCCTGACTTCGGACAATCCCCGGACCGAGGAACCAGGGGCCATCCTGGCCGGTATAGAAGCCGGATTGACTCCCCTGAAACTGACCCGTTTCCAAGCCGGCGAATTGAAGGTTGACGACTGGCGGCCGGGCGGCTATCTGCTCATGGAAGACCGGCGCGCGGCCATTGAAGAGGCGGTCAGCCTCCTGGGCCAGGGAGATGTTTTGCTCATTGCCGGTAAAGGCCATGAGGATTACCAGATCATCGGGCGGAAAAAAATTCAGCTCAATGACCGGCAAGAGGCGGCAAAGGCACTTGAAAAGGCGGGCTGGAAGCCGTGAAAACCCTGGGCTTAAAACTGGACTGGATTTTGGAAAACGCCGGGACTCTGAGTAGCGGGAAAGATTTGTCCAGGCTGACCGCTCAGGGAGTGAAAGGCCTGTCCACCGACAGCCGGACCATCCGGCCGGGAGAGATCTTTGTGGCCTTGACCGGTCCAAGATTTGACGGCCACGATCATGCGGCTCAAGCCCTGGCCAAGGGAGCCCTGGCTGTGGTGGTCCAGCGGGGCCTTACGGGTGAGGCCGGCCCTAAATCCATCCACGTAGCCGATACCTTGAAGGCGCTGGGGGATTTGGCCGGTAGCCTCAGGCGTTGCCGCCCCCTCCGGGTTGTGGCTGTCACCGGCTCCAACGGCAAGACGACGACCAAGGAAATGCTGGCCGCCATTCTGAAGCTTGAAGATAGGCATCTTCTGGCCACAGCCGGCAATTTCAACAATCTTATTGGTCTGCCTCTCACCCTCGCCCGCCTGGACCGGAAAACCAGGATCGCGGTTTTGGAAATGGGCATGAGCGCGGCTGGGGAAATAGCCCGCTTGACCAGTATAGCCGAGCCCGATGTGGCCCTGATCACTTCAATCGGGCCGGCTCATCTGGAATTCTTCGGCACGGTGGCCAGGGTGGCCAAGGCCAAGGGCGAACTCTTCGCCGGCCTTAAGGAAGACGCCCTGGCCGTAGTAAATGATGATGACCCGTGGTTACCAGCTGAGGCCGCCCGTTTCGGCGGCAACCGACTGTATTTCGGGAGCACGGCAAGATCAAACATCCGCCTGGGCCGGGTCGAGCCGCGGTCACTGTCAAGCCAAAGCTTGACTATCTACGGGCCTGGGGCGGCCGGGGGGCGCCGGGTGGAACTTAAACTTCCGGGTCGACATAACGCCCAAAACGCCTTGGCCGCCGCCGCCGCCGCCTTGGGGGCCGGGGTTAATTGGGACCGGATCCAACAGGGCCTGGAAGCGGTCCGGGGGTTCCCCGGCCGTCTCGACCCCTTTCAGACCAACGGTGGCCTATGGGTGCTGGATGACAGCTATAACGCCAATCCGGCTTCCATGACGGCCGGCCTTTCGGTTTTGGCCGGCTTTAAAACCAGCGGCCGACGCGGAGCCATTCTGGGCGATATGCTGGAATTGGGCGTCAACGGTAAGTCTCTTCATCGTCATATCGGCCGACTGGCCGTTAACCTGGGGCTTGATTATCTGGCTCTGGTGGGGCCTTTGTCTGTTTGCACCGCCCGCGCGGCCCGCCGGGCCGGTCTGCCAAGCTCGGCCACGCGGGAATTCGCCGCCCCGGAAGAGGCGGCGGCCTGGGTGCTGGCCGAGTGGCCCCGGGGGGCGGTCCTGGTCAAGGGTTCCCGAGGGATATCTCTGGAACGGGCGGTAGAGTATCTCCGGGTCAACGGCGGCACCCGCCCCAGCGTCAAAACCGAATTTGAGACGAGGCTTGGATGATTTACCAGCTGTTTGCCATATTGACCGAAGAAGTCAGTTTTTTCAACGTCTTCAAATATCTGACCTTCAGAAGCATCCTGGCGGCATTTTGTTCCCTGGTCATCTGGTTGGCCATTGGCAGCCGGTTCATCTCTCTGATCAAGAATTACCAGATCCGGCAGTATATCCGGGAAGAGGGGCCCGTTTCGCACAAAAAAAAATCAGGCACTCCCACCATGGGAGGTATCCTGATCATTCTAGCGGCCCTGATTTCGACCCTGATGTGGGTCGATCTCGGCGAATCATCCATCTGGATGACCTTGTTCTGCGGTCTGAGCCTGGGAGCCCTGGGGTTCCATGACGATTACCTTAAAATCAAACGGCGGCACAATCAGGGCCTGACGGCTTCCCGGAAATTCCTGGTTCAGCTTGGGATCGGCCTGGTCGCCGGAACCCTTTTGTATATCTCGCCGGCCTTCGACACGGTACTGTACCTGCCGATCTTCAAAGAGCTTAGTCTGGATATGGGCCTGTTCTACATTCCCTTCGCCGCCCTGGTCATCTGCGGGGCCTCCAACGCCGTAAATCTGACCGACGGTCTCGACGGGTTGGCCGCCGGCCCCGTGATCATTGCCACCCTGACCTACATGGTTTTCATCTATTGTGCCGGCAACGCCCGTTTCGCTCAGTATCTGCAAATAAGTTTCGTTCCCGAGGCGGCCGAGGTCACGGTGCTATTGGCGGCCTTGGCCGGCTCGGTCCTAGGTTTTCTTTGGTATAACACCTATCCGGCCGAGATATTCATGGGCGATGTGGGCTCCCTTTCCTTAGGCGGCTTCCTGGGGATCGCGGCTCTAATCGCCAAACAGGAACTTATTCTCATCGTCGTCGGCGGCCTTTTCGTCATGGAGGCCTTAAGCGTCATCATTCAGGTCGGCTATTTCCGGCTGACCGGCGGCAGGAGAGTTTTTCGCATGGCTCCGCTCCATCACCACTTCGAACTGAAAGGCTGGTCGGAGCCAAAAATTATCGTCAGATTCTGGATTATCGCCATCATCCTGGCCATGATCGGGCTGTCCACTTTGAAGGTGAGATGAGTGGCTTTCTCGCCGATGAAGGGCTCGTCCCTGGCCTTAACTTGTGTTTTTTTAAGGAGGGCAATCAGTGGCTGAAAGAAGATTTGGAAAGTGCCTGGTCGTAGGCGCGGGCCTGTCTGGCCAATGGGCGGCGGAACTTTTGCTTGAAGCCGGCGCCGAAGTGACCATCTGTGACCAGAAGCCTGCCTCGGAATTGAACGAGGCTCTGGACCGTTTCCAGGGCCGCCCGGTGAAATGGGCTTTGGGCAGCAGGGCCGCCGATGGCTTCAAGAATGTTGAACTGGTGGTCTTAAGCCCGGGCATTCCCTGGAGTTTCCCCGGACTTCTAGCGGCCAGCCGCAAAGTGCCGGTCACCGGAGAGATGGAATTGGCTTCTTCCATGATCCGGGTGCCTCTTTTGGCCATAACCGGCTCCAACGGCAAAACCACCACCACCGGATTGTTGGGACACATCTGCCGTAAAAACAAAATATCTGTTTTTGTGGGCGGCAATATCGGAGAGCCCTGGAGTCGTTTCATCCTGAGCGGTCAGAAGGCCCAAGCCGCCATCGTGGAGGTTTCCAGCTACCAGATGGAAACGGCCAGCGTCTTTCACGCCTCGGCCGCGGCCATTCTGAACGTCTGTCCTGACCATCTCGACCGCTATGCGGACATGGCTGAATATTTCCGGGCCAAGGCCAGGATCCTAATCAATCAGACACCCCATGACCTGGCCGTGATGAACGAGGATGACCCACTCCTTTTCCATAAAAGCACTGTGGCCGCCAGGTTCGGTTTTTCCCGCCGGAGAAGGCAGCGCCACGGGGCCTGGATCCATCGCGACGAAATTCTGGTGGCCGAAGCCGGCCGAGAAACGGCCGGGCGGTACTGGGCGGATTTCAAACTGGAGGGCGTCCACAACCAGGAAAACGTAATGGCCGCCGTCGGCCTGGCCTCCAAGCTTGGAATAAGCGCCCAGAAAGCCCTGGACGCGGCTGTGGATTTTACACCCCGGAAGCATCGTCTGGAACTGGTCGGCGAATATGGTCAAATCAAGTATTATGACGATTCCAAGGGAACCAATATAGGGGCGGTGACCATGGCCCTGGCCAGTTTCAAGTCTCCTGTTGTTCTGATCGCCGGCGGCCAGTCCAAGGGACAGGATTTCCGCCTTCTCTACAAACCCATCCATGAAAAGGTCAAGCAGTTGGTCCTGATCGGCGAGGATCGAGACAAAATCAGCTCGGCCCTGGCCGGAGCCGCGCCCATAAGCGTGGCCGACAGCATGGCAGAGGCTGTCCGCCAGGCCCGGGCCGCGGCGACCAAGGGTTCGGTGGTGCTCCTGTCTCCGGCCTGCGCCAGCTTTGATATGTTCAAAGATTACAAGCACCGCGGCGAAACCTTCGCCAAAGAAGTGAAGCGGCAGGCCAAGGCGGCCTAGGAGCCGCCCTTGGTCCACCCCTTGTAGGGTTCAGCGACATGGATGAAGAAAAGAAGGCGCCTTTCGACGCTCTGATTCTGGTTCTGGTCCTGAGTCTGTCCGGGCTGGGATTGGTCATGCTCCTGTCGGCCAGCTCCATCATGGCCGAACAGCGTTTTGGAGACGCCTACTACTTTTTCCGGCCCCAACTTCGCAACCTGATACTGGGCCTGGTCCTGATGTTGATTATCTCCCGGGTGCCCTATCAATTCTGGCTCCGCCTGGCCTATCCGGCTCTGGCCGTTAGCCTTATTGGTCTGGCCCTGGTTCTCGTGCCCGGCGTGGGTCATCAGGTGGGCGGCGCCCACCGCTGGCTAAGACTGCCCGGTCTGACCTTCCAGCCTTCGGAGACGGCCAAGCTGGCCATAGTGATCTATCTGGCTTATTCCCTGAGTCGCAAAGGATCAAGGAATGCCAGCTTCATCTACGGGCTTCTGCCGCATCTGAGCATACTCGGCCTCACCGTGGGTCTGATCCTGGCCGAGCCGGATCTG
The DNA here is from genome assembly GCA_031283395.1 of Candidatus Adiutrix sp. The sequence goes on along the minus strand of JAITBV010000033.1, from coordinate 10,021 downwards.
GGCACAGCTTTTTCAGTGGCCATGATAGCCTTCATCATGATGGGCGTGGCCGGCATAAAGATTTGGCATTTGGCCGCCTTGAGCCTGGCCGGGGGAGCGGTTCTCTATTATGAGATAACCAGTTACGCTTACCGGCTTCGACGTATTGCCGCCTTTCTCGATCCCTGGTCCGATCCTCAAGGCGCGGGCTATCACATCATCCATTCCTTTTATGCCTTCGCCTCCGGAGGATTGTGGGGTCAGGGTCCGGGGGCCAGCCAACAGAAACTCTTCTTTTTGCCCGAGCCGCACACTGATTTCATTTTTTCCGTGTTGGCCGAAGAGGTCGGCCTGGCGGGCGTCTTCGTGATCGGAACCCTGTTTTTAGTCCTAGCCTTCCGGGGCCTGTCCATAGCCCGGGCGGCCGCGGCCCGGGATTACAGCGGGGTTTATCTGGCTCTGGGCGCCACGCTGGTGGTGGCCGTACCCGCATTTCTCAACATGGCCGTGGTGACGGCCCTGATTCCCACCAAGGGTCTGCCTTTGCCGTTTTTCAGTTACGGTGGGACCAATCTTCTGGTCTGCTGTGCGGCCTTAGGGATGCTAATGAATGTCTCCAGCCAGTGTCAGGGCGAACTGCCCGAGCGGACTCCCCGGGCCTTCAAGGCAGCCCGGGTTCTGGCTTGACAGGTCAAAACTTAAGGAAACGATGGTTGGATCGCGCTTCATATTGGCCGCCGGCGGCACGGGAGGACACCTGTGGCCGACTCTCTCTTTGGCCCTGGCCTTGAAAAAAGCTAGACCGGAGGCCGATTGCCTTTTTGTGGGCACCGGCCGGCCTGTGGAGTCCGCAATTGTGGACCCGGCCGGGTTCCGGCGGGTCACGCTTAAGACCGGCGCCTGGAAGGGTCTGGGTCCGGCCGCCCGCCTAAAAGGATTGTGGCTGGTCTGGACCGGCTTTTGGGAGGCCTTGAGACTTTTGCGGTCCTATCGGCCCCGGGTCTGTTTTGGAGCCGGCGGTTATGTTACCGTGCCGGTGGGCCTGGCCGCCTGGTTTCTGCGCCTGCCCCTGGTCATCCACGAGCAGAATTCCCGGGCCGGCCTGAGCAACAAGATTCTGGGCCGTCTGGCCACCCGTGTCTGCCTGGGTTTCGAAGAGGCCAAAACGGCTTTCCCGACCGACCGGACCGTGGTAATCGGCAACCCCGTGCGTCCGGAAATCGCGGCCCTTCATGAAATGGAGCGGAATTTCAAGCGCCGGCCGCTGACTATCCTGGTCACCGGCGGCAGTCAGGGGGCCAGAGCCTTGAATATGGCGGCGGCTCCGGCCTTGGCCGGCTTGGTCCGGGAAGGGCTGGCTGTCAATATCATCCACCAGACCGGAACAACCGACTTAGGCGAGGTGCGGCGCATTTACCGGGAGGCCGAGGTGGAGGCCGAGGCGGCCGAATTTTACCAGGACATGGCCGCGCTCTACAGCCGGGCCGACTTGGTCGTGGGCCGGGCCGGGGCCATCACCCTCTCTGAACTGGCGGCGGCCCGCCTCCCGGCGGTGCTGGTTCCTCTGCCTACCGCTGCCGATGACCACCAGGCTCTTAACGCCGGTTTTGTCGAAGCCGGCGGGGCGGCCGTTGTTATGTCCCAGGCCGGTCTGACCCCGGAGGCCCTGACTAAGGTTTTGTCCGGGCTGTTGACCGCCCCGGAAAAATTGGCCGCCATGTCCCAAGCCGCAGCCTCGCTGGCCCGCCTGGACGCCGATGCCCGACTGGCCGGGATCTGCCTGGAACTGGCCGGACGGCCGGACCGGATCGCCGTCGACCCGTCTTAAATAGGGAATTGATTCCCGAATCGTCGGCCGTAAGGCTTAAAAAACTGCTCAAGGAATTTATAAGGATGTTCAGGGAAAAAAGGCGGCATATTCATTTCGTGGGCATCGGCGGCATCGGTATGTGCGGTCTGGCTGAAGTTCTGTTGAATCTAGGCCATAAAATCAGCGGCTCAGATCTCAAGGCCAGCGACATCACCCGTCGGTTGGCTGAACTTGGAGCGGAAGTCACCTTTGGCCATTGCGGCCTCAACGTGCGCGGGGCGGAAGTGGTGGTGGTTTCTTCGGCCGTGCCCGATGACAATCCGGAGGTGCTCGCGGCCCGGCGTGATTTCATCCCGGTCATCCCCCGGGCTGAGATGCTGGCCGAATTGATGCGCCTGAAATACGCCGTGGCAGTGGCCGGCAGCCACGGCAAGACCACCACGACCTCCCTGGTGGGTGCTATTCTGACCAAGGCCGGACTGGATCCAACTCTGGTCATCGGCGGCAGGCTTAACCACCTGGGCGTGGGAGCCCGTCTGGGCCAAGGTGAACTTATGGTGGCCGAAGCCGATGAATCAGACGGTTCCTTTCTGCTTCTGAGCCCCACCATCGCCGTGGTGACCAACATAGACCAGGAGCACATGAATTACTTCCGTGACCTGGATCATCTCAAGGAAGACTTTCTGGCCTTCATCAACAAGGTGCCCTTTTACGGCTTCTCCGTTCTCTGCCTGGATGACGCCAATGTCCAAAGTCTGATCCCCAAGGTCAAAAAACGCTATCTGACCTACGGCCTGTCGGGACAGGCCGAAATTTCAGCCCGTAATGTTCAGTGTGGCGACTGGGGTTACTCCTTCGACCTCTGTCGGTCAGGACATGACCTGGGCCGGGTTGACCTGAATGTTCCCGGCCGCCACAACGTCTTGAACTCCCTGGCTGCCGCGGCCGTGGGTCTGGAGATGGGCCTTGAGCCCGGGGCAGTCATCGCCGGCCTGGCGGAACTCAAGGGGGTGGGGCGCCGTTTTGAAAGAAAGGGCGAAGCCCGGGGCGTGACCTTTCTGGACGACTACGGTCATCACCCCACGGAAATAAAAGCCACCCTGTCCACCCTGACCGAGTGTTTTCCCAAGCGGCGCCGGGTGGTGGTCTTTCAGCCGCATCGGCCAAGCCGCACTCAGAATCTGTTTAACGATTTCATATCGTCCTTCAACCAGACCGACCGGCTCATCGTCACCGATATCTACAACGCGGGAGAAGCACCTATTGAGGGCGTTGACGCCCAACGCCTGGCCGAGGCCATCCATTGCCACGGGCATCGCGATGTCCGCTATCAGGCCGATCTGTCCGGCCTGGCTGAAATTCTGGCCGAAAGCCTGGCTCCGGGCGATGTCCTTCTGACCTTGGGAGCCGGCAACGTTCATCTGGCGGGCGAAGAAACCCTGCGTCTTATGAGCAACGGGATGGACGAAGGCGGCGGAGAAAGCCAATGACCGACCCCTGGCGCCAGCTGGCCGAAACTTTGGGTGACCGCCTGACATTTCAGGCCTCTCTCCGGGATTTCACCACCTTCCGGTTGGGCGGCCCGGCCCGGGTACTGGCCCAACCAGAAGATACGGCGGAGCTTCAGACTCTTCTGGCCGCAGCCCGTGGTGAAGGCTGGCCGGTGGTCGTTCTGGGAGGTGGCTCCAATTTGCTTTTTGACGAGGCTGGTTTCAACGGCTTGGTGATCAAACTTGGATCAGGTTTCGCCGGACTGGAAGGCGAAGATCACCTGGTGCGGGTCGGGGCCGCGGTAGCCAGCGCCGATCTTCTGGCCTGGGCTTTGGCCAGGGGTCTGGGCGGCCTGGAAGGCTTGGCCGGCTTGCCCGGCTCAGTGGGAGGGGCGGTGGCCGGCAATTCCGGCGCGGGTCCGGAGGGCCTGGGGCAGACCGTGTCCAGGCTTTTTGTCTTGGGTGGGGATGGCCTGATTCGGACTTTCCCGGCCGCAGACTTGAATTTTTCCTACCGATGTTTGGACGGACTCCCGAAGGGAGCCGTCATCCTTTCAGCTGAATTCGCCCTGACCTCACGGCCGGCCGGAGATATTCGGGCCCGTTTGGAAGAATACCGGGAGCGACGGCGGTCGCAGCCTCTCGGCTGTCGTTCGGCCGGTTGTGTGTTCAAAAATCCGCCGTCTATTTCGGCCGGGCAGCTCATTGATCAATGCGGCTTCAAGGGGCAGCGGGTCGGGGGCGCCCGGGTGAGCGAGGCCCATGCCAACTTCATACTGGCTGAAACCGGGGCCTCGGCCACGGACATCCTGTCCCTCATCGACCGCATCCGGCAGGGAGTTCTGGCCCGGCACGGACTGACCTTGGAGCTGGAACTCAAGGTCATAGGCCCTGGAGGCGAGGTGAAGGTATGAAAAACAATAAGCGGCGTTTCCCGCCGGACCGTCGGAAGCCACGGTCGCTCCTCCCGGCCCGCGGAACCGTTCAAAGCGCCGGAATTCCGGCACCCCGGATGCTTGGTTTGAGCCTCAAAGTCCTGGGGCGGAGTCTGAAAGCCATGATCGGCGCGGCCCTGGCCGCCCTGGCCCTGGCCGTCATTTCCGGGCTTCTGGTGATCGGTTATCTCTATGTCTCAAAATCTGATTATTTCGCCGTTAAAAAAGTGATCATCTCCGGTCTCAATAACATAAGTCGCGAAGAAATATTAGAAATTACGGGCCTTAACCGTCCGGTCAACATCTGGCTTTTCGATGCCGACCAAGCCGCCGCCGCCCTTTCCACCTTATCTTGGCTGGATGAGGCGAGGGTTTCCAAGACCATGCCTGACAGGGTGACCATTGAGATCGTCGAACACCGGCCAAAACTCCTGGTCAGCCTGGGCCGTCTATATTTCCTTGACGACAAGGGAATCCTGTTCAAGGAACTGGAACCGTGGGAAAACCCGGATCTGGCCATAGTCAGCGGTTTCACCGAGGATGAGTTGTTGAGCCGCACGCCCGGAGTCGAAACGGCCCTGGCCGAGGTCTTCAGTCTGGTGGAGGTTCTGGCGGCCCGCCAGGACATATTCAAACTCGACCACATCTCCGAAATCAACTACGATGCTGTGCGGGGTCTGACTATTTTCGCCCGGCGAGGTGAGTTGGAGGTCAAGGTCGGTTTCGGGTCGTATGAGGAAAAATTTCGGCGCCTGAACCGGGTCGAGGCCCATTTGAAACAGCACGGACAATTCGAGGACGTGGCTTACATAAACCTGGAAGCCAGCCCCCGGGTGATCGTCCGGCCCGGTTGACCCACTGGCTTTGGGTTTTGATTAATAACGTCCGGACATGGAGGGGAAAACGCCGCAAGACTTGATTTTCGGACTGGATATAGGCACCACCAAGATCTGTTGCGTGGTGGGTGAGCCCAATGACGAAGGCGGAATAGACATCGTCGGTATCGGCAGTCATCCTTCACAGGGTATGCGCCGGGGGGCGGTGGTCAATATAGAAAGCACGGTCACGGCCATCCAACAGGCGGTGAAGGAAGCGGAACTCATGGCCGGCTGCGAGATACCAGAGGTATATGTGGGTATCGCCGGCGGACACATCGAGGGCCGCAACAGCCAGGGCGTCATAGCCATAAAAAACAGGGAAGTCACTCCCGGCGATGTGGAACGGGTCCTGGAGGCGGCCCGAACCATGGTCATACCCATTGACCGTGAAGTCATCCACACCATTCCTCAGGAATTCATAGTTGATAACCAGACCGGTATCCAGGATCCGGTGGGTATGGGCGGAGTGCGCCTGGAGGCTAAGGTCCACATTGTAACCGGGGCCATCACCAGCGCCCAGAACCTGGTTCGTTGCGCCCACCTGGCCGGCCTGGATGTCCGCGACATCGTGCTGGAATCGGTGGCTTCGGCCGATGCGGTTCTCACGCCCGAAGAGAAGGAACTGGGGGTGGCTCTTTTGGATTTCGGGGGAGGGACGGTGGATTTGGCCATCTTTTCTCAGAACAGCATCAAGCACACCTGGGTGCTGGCCCTCGGAGGATCCCATCTGACCAACGATGTGGCCGTGGGCTTACGCACACCCACCACCAGCGCCGAGGAACTAAAGAAGATCCACGGCTGCTGCCTGACCTCCATGGTTGAAGATGACCAGATCATCGAGGTGCCCTCGGTGGGCGGCCGGCCTCCCCGGCTGGTGGATCGTCGGGTTTTGGCCGACATCCTGGAATTACGGGTCGAGGAGATAATGATGCTCATCAACCGGGAACTGGTCAAAAGCGGCTTTGACGACCAGCTCAATTCCGGGGTAGTCATAACCGGTGGCGCGGCTCTCCTGGAAGGGGTGCCTGAACTGGCCGAGCAGATCTTCGATCTGCCTGTGCGGCGGGGTTACCCCAGGGAAATCGGAGGGCTGAAGGATGTCATCAACGACCCCAAATACGCAACAGCTGTAGGTTTGGTGTTATACGGATTGAAAAAGGAAAACCAGAAGGGGGGAGGAGCCCGCCCTGACGGTTCATTTTCTTCGATCTTCGGACGTTTCAGGCGCTGGATAAAGGAAAGTTTTTGAGCCCCGGCCTTTGATTGGGGTCACATTTAAGTTGATAAAATAAGGAAAATGTGTTAAAATTGTAACAATTGGAGTTGTCCGGCCAGCACTCGGAGCCTCGCCGGGCGATCCTACCAGAACCGGCCCCCGTCTAAGGAAGTGCGGCCGGTGCGAAGCCCCGGGTCGGGGGTTTCCAGGGAGGGACTTTTGATGATGGAATTCGCTTTTCAGGACCAGAAGGTGCTGCACAAAATCAAAGTGTTCGGTATTGGCGGCGGCGGCAATAACGCCATCAACAACATGATCGAGGCCGGGCTCTCTGGACCCTTGTTCGTGGCCGCCAATTCTGATATGCAGGACCTGGACCGAAACCTGGCCCCCCACAAAATCCAACTCGGAGCGCAGTTGACCAAGGGGCAGGGTTGCGGGGGCAAGCCTGAAAAAGGCAAGAACGCGACCTTGGAAGATCTGGACAAGATCAAAGATCTCCTGGCCGACAGCGACCTGGTCTTCATTACCGCCGGCATGGGCGGCGGCACAGGCAGCGGCGGCGCCCCGGTGGTGGCCGAGACCCTCTCCAAGCTCACCAACCGTCCCCTGGTCGTGGCCGTAGTGACCAAGCCCTTTGATTACGAAGGCAAGGTCCGCATGAAGCAGGCCCAAGAGGCCATTGAGCTGTTGAGCCAGCACTGCGATTCCATCCTGGTGGTGCCCAACCAGAAACTCATGGATACCATGCCCAAGGGCTGCACCATCCAAGAGGCTTTTCACGAAGCCGACAAAGTGCTTCTGAAGGCCGTCCAAGGCATCACCGATCTCATCACCGGCCAGGGCCTGGTCAATGTAGATTTTCAGGATCTTAAGACCGTCATGACCAAACGCGGGCCGGCCATCATGGGCGTGGGACAGGCCAGCGGACCGGACCGGGCCCGCAAGGCTGTTGAAGAAGCTGTCCTGAGCCCTCTCTTGGACGACCTCTCCATAGCCGGAGCCCAAGGCATCCTAATCAACATCACGGGCCCCGGGCCCAATGAGCTCGGCCTGGAGGAAATTGCCACCATCAGCGATTTCGTCACCGCCGCAGCCCACCCGGAAGCCGAAATATTCACCGGCATGGCCTTTGATGAAAGCCTGACCGAGGAAGGACTGGTCAAAGTCACGGTAATTGCCACAGGTTTGGGGCAGGCCGCGGGCCGCCCGTCCGCTCTTTCGGAACCGGCCGATGAACTCCTGATTTTGACTGAACCGGCCCAGGCCGAACAGCCTGAAGAGTCCACCAAGGTGCTTCAGTATACCCCGCAGGCCGCTCCGCCTGATCGGATCCCGGCCTATCAGCAAGGTGCTGTTGGCCGCCTCACCCGGCGGGAACACGTGAAACGTTTGGAGGGCATGGGCTATGGCGAAGGTAATCTGGAACACCCGACTGGGGACCGGGTCAAAAGAAAACCGCATGACTCTCTCAATTTAGGTGAGGACAATTACACGGTCCCGGCCTATCTCCGCCGCAGCGCCGACTGAATCGGGCCTGAAGCCAAGGCGGCGCCTTGAGGGTTACTCCTCTGTGAATACTGGCCTTGGCTTGGAGTGTTAAGACCCGCCTTCGGGAACTTAAGGCGGCGGAAACCGGGCCGCCGCCCAAAGATCCCGGCGGTCGGCTTTCCGTGGCCTTGGTCTGGCCAGGAGACTACCGAACCAGCCTGTCGGCTCTGGGCTTTCTCTCCATATACGGACTACTCAACCGCCGGCCGGCCGTGCTGGCTGAACGCTTTTTCTGGCCGGACGGAGATTTGGCCGAAGCCTACCGGCGTAGCGGCGCTTCGCTGATGTCCCTGGAGAGCGGCCGGCCCCTCCGGGATTTTGACTTGGTAGCCGCCTCCCTGGCCTTGGAAAATGATTACTGGCGCTTGCCGGCCCTCCTGGCAGCCGGCGGTTTGTCTCCGATCCGGGCCGAGAGGTCCGAAGCCGACCCGCCGGTTTTGGTCGGCGGGGTGGCTGTTTGGGCCAACCCCTGGCCCCTGTGGCCCTGGGTTGACCTGATCCTGGCCGGCGAAGCCGAGGCCCAGTGGCCTGAGTTGCTTACGGCCTGGGAGGAGATCAGCGATTCAGCCCTCCCCAAAACCGATCGGATCAGTCACCTGGCTCGAAACACTCCGGGCTCCCTTAGGCCCGGAACTCTGGCGAACGCCCCGACCTCGCCCGGCCTGGGCGCCCTTGAGTTTAAGACGGCCGTTCGCCCGGCTGCCCTGGCTTGGCCGCCGCCACCTGACCTGCTCCCGCCGGTCTCCCCCATAGTCAGCCCCCATGCAGAATTTTCCGGAGTGCGTCTGGTGGAAATAAGCCGAGGCTGTCCCCACGGCTGTCGCTTCTGTCTGACCGGTGCCCTTTTCCGGCCTCACCGTCCTTGGCCCCTTAAGGCCATACTTAAGGCTTTGGGACCTCCGACCCCGGAAAAAGTCGGCCTGGTAAGTCCAGCCGCCGCTGAACATCCGGATCTTCCCGAACTCCTGGCCGAACTTTTCCGCCAAGGCCGGGCTGTGACTCTTTCCTCCCTGCGCCTGACGGCCCTGACCCCGGACCTGGCTAAAAAGCTGGCTGCCGGCCGCCTTAAGGGCGCGGCCGTGGCCCCGGAGGCCGGTAGTCAAACCCTGCGTGATCGCCTGAACAAGGATTTGACCGAGGCCCAGATCCTGGCCGGGGTGCGCCTGCTGAGTGAAGCCGGGTTGAAGACCATAAAACTCTACTTTATTTTGGGCCTGCCGGGGGAGACCCAGGCTGATCTGGCCGCTTTGGCGGAACTGGCCCGTGAAATCCGGCGAACGGCCGATGCCCGATCAGGCCTGACCCTCTCCCTGGCCAATTTCACCCCCAAACCCCACACCCCTTTGGAAGGAGCGGCCATGAATACGGCCGAGGAACTCAGACGTAAAGGGGCCTGGATTTACAGGGCCTTGAGAGGTCTCTCGGGCCTGAAGGTCAATCTGGACCCGCCACTTTGGTCCATCACCCAGGGGCTATTGGCCAGAGGCGGGCCGGACAGCGGCCGGCTGGTGGCGGCCCTGGTCCGGCATCAGGGACGCCTCAAGCCCAGCCTGGCCGAATTCGGTTATACCTCAAAGCACCCCCTGCACCGACCCTGGCCCGACGAGCAGCCCCGTCCCTGGCGTCTGGTCCGGACAGCGGCGGGCTTGAAACATCTGGCCATTGAGGCGGCCCGGGCCGGCCGGGGGCTTTTGACCGTCCCCTGCCCCAGGGAGAACAATTGCGGGCGCTGTGAAGCCTGTGCGGGAACGAACGACTATGAAGACGCAGGTCGTGGCTTGTGAAACCATTCGAAATGAGTTGACGGCCGCCATGGCCCGGTTGGGCCTGGACTATCCGATCATCTGGCTGGAGGGCGGGCTTCATAACAGCCCGGACCGGCTCAGGATCCGCTTGGCGGAAGTGTTGGCCGAAGCGGACGGGCAATGCGAGCGTCTCCTTTTGACCTTGGGTTACTGTGGCGGAGGAGTCAACGAACTGAAAACCGGCGGCTATACCACCATCCTGCCCCTGGCCGACGATTGCCTCTCACTACTTTTGGGTTCCATGGCCGCCCGGAAGGCCAGCGCCCGGGTGCCCACTTATTATCTCACGGCCGGTTGGCTACGCCATGAGAATAATGTGGTCAGCGACTATGAACGCCTGAAGACCAGGGACGGCCA
>JAITBV010000026.1 GCA_031283395.1 Candidatus Adiutrix sp. | reverse complement strand
GGGGCGAAGCTTCGGAGGCCTCACTTTATCTTCAAAGTCTGCCCGGGGCGCAGCACATCGCCGGTCAAATTGTTCAGCTTCTTCAACTGGTCCACGGAGAGGCCATGTTTTCGGGCCAGGACGTAGAGGGTGTCGCCTTCGGCCACCTTTATCGAGGTCGGCGCGGGCGGGACCGGGGCGGCCTTTACTCTCAGCTTCCGCCCCAGGCGGAGGTTGGTGCCGGTCAGATCGTTCATCTCCATCAGGTCCTTGACCTTCACCCCGTATTTAAGACCCAGGGCCCCCAGGGTGTCCCCCTCCACCACGGTGTGGAACTCGGCGGACGAAGACGGAGCCGCTCTGGCCGCAGCCGGGGCCGGCGAAGCGGGGGCGGGCCGGGCCGCGGCCTGACCGGAAGGAGCCGAGACCTGGGTCGGGGCGGCCGGGCCGGACCTCACCTTCAGCCTCTGGCCCACGGTCAGGCGGTCGCTCTTGAGTTCGTTCAGGCGGGTCAGTTCCCGGACCGTGGTTTTATACTTCACGGCCAGGCCGCCCAGAGTGTCGCCGCGGACCACCCGATGGGTCTGCGGCGGAGGCGCCTCGATACGGGGCATGGGGGTCTCCAGAGGCGCGGTCGAAGCCGCGGCCTCCAGCCCGGGCCGCAATTGGGCCAGATCCGAGGCCCGGGGCACCGGGGGAGGGGTCTCGGCTGGCAGGGCCTTACCCAGACCGGCCTTCTGGTAGGCGGCGATGAAGTCCCGGCCCGAGCCCTTGGGGAGGCGCAGGATGAAACCGGTCTCCTTGGGCGGCGTGGCCGCTTTTCGGAGATGGGGGTTCAATTCCTGGAGGCGTTGGGCGTCAGCGCGGGCGAATTGGGCGGCCTCGGCCAGGGTCACGGGCTGGGGCAGGCTCACTTCCTCCCACTGTTCGGGGGGCTGGGCGTCTATGGTCAGGCCGTAGGCGGCCGGGTCCTTGGCGATGAAGGTGGCGGCCAGAAAGCTGGGCACATAGATCTTGGTCTCGTCGGCCAGGTGGCCGCCAACGCTGGACATGTCCCAGAAATTGCTGACCCCGTAATTTCTTATGCCCCTGATTATTTTGCCCTCGCCGCTGTTGTAGGCGGCAATGGCCAGGGGCCAGGAACCGAAAGTGTCGTGGAGGGTGATGAGGTAGTCGGCGGCGGCGTAGGTGGCTCTAACCGGATCCCGGCGCTCGTCCACCCAGTCATTGACGACCAGGCCGTAGCGCCGGCCGGTGGAGGGGATGAACTGCCAGAACCCTACGGCCGAGGCGTGGGAGACGGCCTGGGTGTTGAATCCGCTTTCAATGAGGGCCAGATAGACCAGGTCCTCCGGCAGGCCCTTCCGCCGGAAAATGCTTTTCATCATGGGAAGATATTTGGAGCCCCGATTGAGACTCCGGGTGATGAAGCCCCGGTCTTCGTTGAGGAAACGGTTGATGTTCAAAAGCACCTGGCGATTGAGCTCCAGGGGCACGCCTTCCCGGCTCCCGCCCAGGGCCTCGGCCTCCCGCCCCAGCATATCCTGAAGCTGGTTGGTGAACTGGGGACCAAGGGTGTAACGCTGGCCGCTTTCGGCCCGGCTCTCCTGGGCTACCGACACCGCCGAACGACCTATGGTGGAGGGTGGGGCCCCGCCGCAGGCCAGAACCGCGCCGGCCAGGAAAAGGAGAGCGCCGGACCGGAGGCCCGGCCATCCGTAGTTCAGGAATTTCATGAAAAAGTCATGGCGCATGGGCTGCCCGGATTTCATTAAAGTCAAATCCTTTTTAACAGAAAGCCGCCCTTCCTGGCAAGCCCCGGCGGCCCGGCCGCGCCCCTCCGGCCGCTCCGGTCTGGTTGGCCTTGTTCTTGCTATGCTTGCTTAGGTATAGCTTGACCGGGCCCTTGAGGGTCCCGGCCTGAATCTCCCCGGTTTCGGCCCCGAAGGGCCGGGACCCGCCCGAGACCGCCATGTCCCCAGTTCTCCAGCGTCGCCGCCTGGTGGCGGACCAGGATCCTGAAGCCCGCCTCGGCCGGCTTTTGGGCCCGGCCTTCACCGCCTACCGCGGCCGATTCCGCGAGGCGGAAGCCGGTCGCCGGCCGGCCGCGCCCCTCCACCTGGACGTGGATGTCACCACTGCCTGCAACTTCCGCTGCCTTATGTGCCCGGCCGGCCGGACCGGGCATTTTTTTCCCGGTTTTACCCGGGGCCTCTTTCTGGATCGGGCCGTCTACCGCCGGGCCCTGGCCGAAGGCGCGGCCTTTGGCCTGCCTTCCCTGCGGCTGGGCCTGACGGGCGAACCGCTCCTGGTGGAGGATATCCACCAGTGGGTGGCCGAAGCCAAAAGCGCCGGCGTCCTGGATATAAGCCTCATCACCAACGGCTCCCTTTTGACCCCGGAGCGGTCCCGCACCCTTATGGAAGCCGGGCTCACCCGGTTGATGGTCTCGGTGGACGCGGCCGGGCCGGATACCTACGCCCGGGTCCGTCCCGGCGGCCTTTGGGAAACCCTCCAGGAAAACCTGGCCGGCTTTCTGGCCGTACGCCGAAAGGCCGGCTCGGAACTGCCCCTCTTACGCCTCAGCTTTGTGGAAATGGAGATAAACCTGGCCGAACGGGACCAATTCCGGGAACTTTTCACCCCCCTGGCCGACTATCTCAGCTTTCAGCGTTACCATAATATCATGGGACTTTCAGAGACCGACCTGGCCCCGGCCGCCGATTCCGGCGCGGCCGGTCCCGGCGGCTTTTGCGCCGAGCCTTTCACCCGGCTGGCCCTCCAGGCCGACGGCGGCCTCTTCCCCTGCTGTTCCGATTTCGGCCGCCTGGCCCCCTTGGGCCGCTTCCCCGAAATTTCCCTGGCCGAGGTCTGGGCTTCACCCGCGGCTCTCCGGCTGACCGAGGCCGAAGCCGCCGGCCGGCCGCCCTGCCGCCAGTGCCTTTCAGGTGCCGTGGGCGCTTTAACTGACTAATAACCACCAAAAGAGAGGTTTGGATATGCTTATTTTATGCCTGGGCAGTGAATATTTCCATGCGGCTTTCGCCAGCCAGGGACACAAGGTGCTGGCCCCGCCCCACGCCGACGGCTTTCCCCTGGCTCATTTTTTCGACCGCCTGGTGGACCGGCCGGACCTTCTGGTCTACACCGACCACCTCGGCCGCCACGCCTGGCCCGAAGGACTGGAGGAACTGGATATCCCCAAAATCTACTACGCGGTGGACACCCCCATAAATTTCTGGTGGCAGAAACATTTCGGGACCCTCTTCGACATCTGCTACGCCGACCAGAAACCCTTCGCCGCCCGCTTTCAGGAAGAGGGCCTCGATGGCCGCTGGCTGCCCGTGGCCGTCAACACCGCGGCCTACCAGTCCGCCACGGACGAGCCGGGGGAAAAAGTCTATGACTTCGGCTTTGTCGGGGTTCTGAACGACCAGGTGCGCGGCAAGCGCGGCCAGCTCATCCAGAGCCTCTCCAGCCGCTTCAGCCTCAAGACTCTGGGCGACCGGGGACCGGGCTGGGCCGGGCCTGAGGAAAGCGCCGCCCTCTATCGCCAGAGCCGCCTTATTTTGAATGAAAACCTCTTCCCCGGGGTGACCACCCGCATGTTCGAGGCCCTGGCCTGCGGAGCGGCTCTCTTCACGGAAAAGGCCGGGGGCGATCTGGGTGAAATTTTCCAGCCCGGCGAGGATTTCGCCTGGTTCGAGCCCCAGGAACTCTTTGCCGCCGCCGACTACTGGCTGGCCGATGAGGCCCGCCTGGCCAAAATGGCCGCCCGGGCCAAGGCCAAGGTCTTAAGCGCCCATGATATCATCCATCGGGCGGAAAAGCTGCTGCGCGACGCCGCCGAAATCAAGCGCGACCGTGGCTGGCGGGCCGACAAGGACTGGGACCGCCTCGGCCGGACCCTTTTTCTGACCGCCCTGCGCTGGCCCGAGGAAAACGGCCGGAACCGCCTCGGCCGGGCCGAGGATACCCTGAGCCGGGCCGAAAAACACGGCCACCTGTCGCCCGAGGGCCGCTTCATGCTGGGGCACATAGCCCGTCTCAAGGGCGAGGGGGATAAGGCCCGGCTCCGGCTCCAGGAGGCCCTGGAAGAGGGATTTCTCCGGGCCGGCCTCAGCCTGGGCGTCATGGCCCTGGCCCAGGGGCGGACCGGCGAAGCCGCCGAATGGTTCGGCCGCCACACCGGCCTGGGGGAGGCTTTCCCGGCCCTGGAAGACGGACGCTTGAGCGTCGAGGCCCTCAAGGCCCTGGGGGACAGGCAGATGGAGCTGGACGAGGTCGTCGTCCCCGGCTTCAACCTGCTGCCCCATGACCCGGCCCTGTGGCGGGCCTTTGAATTCTACCTGGCCGCCCATCGCGGACGGCCGGACCACCTGGAGGTCGGCCGGGCCTTGAGCGGCCTGCTTTTGAACGCCGGCGCGCCGGCCGAGGCCCGGGAAGTGGCCGGGGCCGTCCTGGAACACCACCCTGGAGACGAGACCCTGAGCCTTATCTACAGCCGGGCCGCCGTGGACTCCTATATCAGCCTCAACTAAAACTCCATGATAAAAGCAGGGGGAAATAAAAAATGAACATGGAAACCGCCGCGCCAGACCCGAACCAGACCGCCGGATTCCCGGAGGCCGTCCTCAAACTGGTCGGAGGGCCGCAGGGCCCCGGCCTCATATATAAAGACCGGACCCTCCACCAGGTCGACGACCCCTGGACCGAAGCCGCCGGCTGGCTGGCCCGGGGCACCCGCCACTTCCCGAACCAGGCTCCCGGCCTGGCCCTGGTCTTCGGCCTGGGCCTGGGCTACCACCTGAAACTTTTGCGGCGCGACCACCCAGGTCTCCGGCTCATGGTCTATGAACCATCCCCGGACATCAAGGAGTTCTGGTCCCTTAAGCCCGGACTCGGCCCCGAGGACGGCGAAGCCCCCTTCATCTTCTCCACGCCGGAAGAATTCAAGACCGCGGTCAGCCGGGAAGTCGTCTACGGCCCGGCCCGGGGGCTCATGGTGGTGATCGCCGAGAGCTACCAGGAGATGGACCCGGAGAGCTGCCAGGCGTTCAGCGAGTATATCCACCAGGAAGTCATCCGCCGGGCGGTCATAGACCGGACCCGGGCCAACACCGGGCCGGCCTTCATGGAGAACCTGGCCCTTAACTCCGGCCGGCTCCTGACCCTGCCGGACCTGATGCTGCTCAAGGGCCGCCTGCCGGCCCGGGCCGCCTTCCTGGTGGGTTCCGGGCCCAGCCTGGACCAGAACGCCGCCTGCCTAAGGGAGGTTGGGCCGCGGGGCCTTATCCTGGCCGCCGCCTCGGCCGTCAAACCCCTCCTGGCTCACGGCGTCAGCCCGGACGTCATCGTGGTCCTGGAATCAGAAGACACCAGTTCCTATCTGCGTTTGAGCGAAGAGGAAAAGGCGCTCCTTTCCCCCGGGACCGTCCTGGCCCTGGCCTCGGGCTGCCACCCGGCCAATTTTGAACTGACCGGCTTCCACCAGGCCGTCTTCCACGCCTCGCCCGGCGAAGCCCTGGTCTTCAGCCGGGGTGCCTTCCTGCCACAGGGGGGAAATGCCGGCACGGCCGCCTTTGCCCTGGCCTATTGCTGGGGTCTGGGGCCACTGGTCCTGGTGGCCCAGGACCAGGCCTACGCCGGTGGCGGCCGCCTTCATGCCGAAGGCACTCCCGGCGAAGTGGTGGACCAGGACAAGGCCCCCCTGATCGTACCCGGGGTGGACGGCGGACGGGTGGCCACCAACACCGGACTTTTGGCCTCCCTTAACTGGTATGCCGAAGCGGCCCGCACGGTCAAGGCCAAGGCCTCCCCCCCGGAACTCCTCAACGCCTCGGCCGGCGGAGCCCGCATAGAAGGCTTTCAGGAAGTCGATCTAGGGGCCGTGGTCGCCGGCCTCCCGCCCGTCTCCGGGCCCCTGGACCTGGCCGCCGTGCTGCCCAAGCTGCCCTTGAGTTCCAAAAAGGAGGTCGAGGAAGATCTCCGGCAACTGGCCGGGGTCGTCAGCACCCTGCGCCGCCTGGCCCACCTGGATTATAAAAAGGCCTACGCCGAAGTGCAGGCCGTCGGCCAGATCAGCAAATTTCTGGAGCGGGTCCTGGCCGAGGCCCAGGTGGCCAACACCCAGCGGGAACTCTTAAGCGCCATGGACCGGGCCGAGCGGACCATGAGCACCATGATACTGTCGCTCTGAGGACAAGCCCTTATCAACCCCGGGGGTGAACCTGTGGATGCCCCGCGCGGCCGGCCCAGCCTGGGCCTGGCCATGATCATGAAGAACGAGGCGGCCAACCTGCCCCGCAGCCTGGCCCCCCTGACCCCCCTGGTGGACGAGGCCGTGGTGGTGGACACCGGCTCCACGGACCAGAGCCCGGCCTTGGCCCGGGCCTGGGGGGCCCGGGTGCTGGATTTCCCCTGGAGCGGCGATTTCGCCGCGGCCCGCAACTTCGGCCTGGCCGCCGCGGCCACGGATTTCGTACTCTGGCTCGATGCCGACAACAGCCTGACCCCCGAGGGGCTGGCGGAACTCCGCGGGCACCTTGAACCGGGCGGCGACCTTATCCTCTGGGCCACGGAAGTGGTGGTCCCCCAGGGGGACAAGCTCTGGCAGAAACGGGTCTTCCCCAACCGGCCGGGACAGGTCCTTTTCCAGGGCCGGGTCCACGAGCAACTGGTCCACCCGGAAGGTTACGCGTCCGTGGCCACGGGGGTGGAGATCCGGCACTGGGGCTATGCCGAGGCCGGCGCGGCCCGGCAGAAGGGCGAGCGCAACCTGGAACTGCTCCTGAACGCCCCGGAGACCCGGGCCGGAGATTTCTACTGGCTCTACCAGACCGGCCGCACCCTTTTCACCCTGCGCCGCCTGGCCGAGGCCCGGCCCTGGCTGGAGCGGGCCGCGGCGGCTGAAGGGGGCAACCCGGCCCTCCGGGGTCATAGCCTTATCCTCCTGAGCCAGACCCTGGCCCGCCTGGGGCGGGCGGACGAGGCGGAAGAGACGGCCCGCCTTCTCACCCTGGCCCGGCCGGACTACGGCCCCGGCCACTATCACCTGGGCCGGCTGCTCTACGACGCCGGCCGGCCGGCCGAGGCCGCCCCCCACCTGGAGACTTGCCTGGTGCTGGGCCCCGGCGACAAGGCCTGGGGGGCCGACCCGGAAAAATACAACTACCTGGCGGCCTTTCTCCTGGGCCGGATCTGGACCGGATGCGGCCGCCTGGCCCCGGCCCGCCAGGCCTTTGATCTGGCCCGCCGCCTCAACCCCGGCCATCCCGAACCTCCCTTCGCCCTGGCCGAAACGGCCCTGGCCCAGGGCCGGCCGGCCGAAGCCCGGGAATATCTGAAAAGGGCCCTGCGCCTGGCCCCCGGCCACCGCCGGGCCCGGGAACTCTTCGCCCATCTCGCCCCGGGGGCTTCGGCATGAACCAACCGTCCGCCGCCGCCATGTATCCGCCCCGCAAGATAGGCTTCTACACCAGCGGCCCCCCTTTTGCCGGGGATTCTCTGGCCAGGGGCGAGTCCCTGGGCGGCTCGGAGACAGCCTTCATCCAGATGGCCCAAGCCCTGGCCAGGCGCGGCCACCAGGTCTGGGCCTTCAACAACTGCCCCCGCCCGGGACGGCACGGCGAAGTCAGCTATCATCATTTCCCGGAAGCCCTGGCCATCCTGGCCCGGGAGCAATTCGACATCTTCGTGGTCAGCCGCTACGCGGCCTTTTTCAACCTGCCTTTGACCTCCGGCCTGAAAGTGCTGTGGAACCACGACACCCTGGACAAACCCCGGGAGTTGAAGCTGGTGCACGATGAGATAGACCTCTTCCTGGTGCTGTCCCGTTTCCACAGGGACAATTTCCTGACCCGGCTGCCCCAGCTTGACGATCGCCTGGTGGTCACCCGCAACGGCCTGGACCTGGACCTCCTGGACCGGGCCGCCGCCGGGCCGCCGGACCCCGACCTCTTCATCCACGCCTCCCGCCCGGAGCGGGGCTTGAAACTTCTCCTGGAGAATATCTGGCCCCGGCTCCATCAATGGAACCCGAATCTAAGGCTCCAGGTCTGCGGCTACCAGTTGCCGGAAGGACCGCCGCCCCACCTGGTCCAGCTCTACCGGGAGGTGGAGCGGCTCCTGGCCGTGACCCCGGGCGTGATAGACCTGGGGCCCCTGGGCAAGGCCGATTATTATAGCAGCCTCAGCCGTTCGGCCCTGATGCTCTATCCCTCGATCTTTCCGGAGATAAGCTGCCTGGCGGTCCTGGAAGCCCAGGCCCTGGGCGTTCCGCCCCTGACTTCCGACGCCTTCGCCCTGGCCGAATCGGTCCCGGTCCCGGAACTGCGGGTGGGCGGCCGCCCCGGCTCCCCGGAATACGTCCAGGCTTATGTGGAACGGGCCCAAAGCCTCCTGAGCCGGCCCGGAGAACTGGCCCGCCTGGGCAGCCAGGCCCGGGCCGCCGTGCGGGCCCGCCACGCCTGGGACCAGGTGGCCGCCGAATGGGAACGGCTCTTCGATTTGAACCTCCGGGCCAAGAACCGCCCGGGCTATGTGCTGGAAAAGGTGGAACTTGCCCATTGAAGTCAAAGCCGCCCCCGGGACCCGGCCTGACCCGGCCGGGATATTCCCGGATCTGGTCTTCAAGGAAAACGGAGTCACCGGCCCCGACGGCAGCCGGGCCTGGCTGGAGCCCGGTCCGGCCGGGGCCTGGGGCCTAAGCCACAGCCAGGACGGACGCACCATCCGCCTAACCAGCGCCCTGGACCCGGCCGCCGAGGACAGGAACCTGGTGGACAGGCTGGATCTCTCCGATGGTGAAGGCATCCTCTGTTTCGGCCTGGGCCTGGGCTATCACCTGGAGGAACTCCATCGACGCCTTAAACCGGCCGCGCCCCTCTGGGTGCTGGAATCCAGGCCCGCCCTGGCCGCCGCCGCCCTCCGGGCCCGGGACCTGGCCCCCCTCTTCCAGCGGCCCGGCTTCCGGCTCCTGGTCGGGCCCTTCGAGGGCGGGCTCCCCTCCGGCCCCCGGCCCCCGGCCCGGGTGCTGTGGCGGCCGGCCACCCGGCGCCACTTCGCCGCCGAATACCCC
>JAITBV010000020.1 GCA_031283395.1 Candidatus Adiutrix sp. | reverse complement strand
TTCTTAAGTTTTCTGGAAGCCCTGCACCTGACTCTGGGTATGGTCGAACAGTCCAAGCTGGCCATGGGTCTGGGTGAGGACATAGCCGTGGACGGCCAGGGTTCCCTGAACGATTATCTGCTGCGTCTGGTAAATATCTTGAACCCCCTGGAGAGCCTCCAGGAACAGTCGGACTGGATCTACTTGGCCGACGTCTTGGAATTCGAGCTGGACCAAGCCCTGGCCGAACTGATTGACCTCTTGCCGCGTCTGAAAAAGGCCGGGCACTGACATGGAAACTCAAAAAAGACCCGAACCGCTCCGCCGGCTCTTTGAAACCTACGCCGGCTGCCTGACCCTGGACCGGACCTATCTGGCCGGAGCCCGGGATGAGGAAGGGTTGGACCTCGACCGCCTGGAAATGTTCCTCTGCGCCCGGGCCGAGCTTCTGGCCGAGGCCGAGCAGAGTTTCCAGGCCCTGGAAGCCCTGGAGGCGGCCGGCCTGACCGCCGAAGACCCGGACCGCCGGGCCCTGCTGAGCCAGGTGGTTACGGTGCTGGAGGAAATGAGCGGCCTGGAGAACAGGCTCTCCACTTTCCTGGGCGAACGCCTCAAGGAGATAGGCGAGGCCATCTGCCAACTACGCAAGATCCAGCCGGTCTTTCAGCGTTACAGCCACCTGGGCGGGGACAAGACCGCCCCCCACCTCATCACCCGCCACGAATAACACCGCCTTGGTCTGAAAAGCAAAAACCCCTGATCCTTTCAGGGGTTTTTGCTTTTTTAAAAGCTATTGCGGTTATTTTTGGACGAGTCGGGTCCCTTTTCCATCGCTGTTGATTCAAAATGAGGGGATATGATATGATTAACGATTATCGGGTCTGTCACGAACTTTGGGGAGGGTAGTCATGAAGGGGCATAAACAGGTCGCGCCCAGGGGGAGAAACAGGCGGATAAGCCGCCATCCCAGGCATCCTTTGCATGAGAAGGTCTGCTATTATTGCGGGTCGGAGGAGCCTTTGAGGCATCATGCCCTGGACCATAAACCGAGCCGCATTGTGGTGGTTTGCGGCGAATGTCACGCCAACTTGCGAAAACAGGGAAAGCTGGACTTTTCGAAAATGGAGCCTCTTGAAATGCCTGATACCCCGGCCGATGAGCGCCAGGCCGTCCTTCCGTCCGGCGTCAGATGCCGTTTTTGCGGTTCGGAGCAAGACCTTCAAGCCCATTACCCCCTGGGCAAGCCGGAGGATATAATCGTCCTGTGTCTTCCCTGTCATGGCCGGTTGCACAGTCCGGAGTATATGGCGGGGGAAAGGGTTGTCCGTTGATCGGGCGCCTTCCATTGGCCCTGGCCCTGGCCATAGCGCTGACGGCCGGCTGTTCCACGGCCGCCCAGAACAAAGAGCAATACGTCAAGCCGGTCACTTATAGTTGGGAGAACGAATATCGCAACACCGAACATCCGGCTTGGGCGTATCCGTATCCGCCCCGCCTGTTTATTATGGGAGGGCCGCATCCGTATTTCCGGGGCGCCTGGCTCTATCGGCCGGAGCGCCACCGCCACCATCGGCCTCATCGCCACCGTTAAACAAGGAGCCGCCATGAAATGCCTCCCCCCCGTCCTGGCTTTGGCCTTCGTCTTCTCCCTGTCCGCCCCGGCCTGGTCCGCGGAAAGCCTCACCCAGGGTCTGAAAAAAGCCAAGGACGCCACTGTTGAGACTTTTGGCAAGGCCAAGGACGCCACTGTTGACACGTTTGGCAAAGCCAAGGACGCCACTGCTGAGACCTGGGACAAGGTCCGGGGCAAGGATAAATCCAAAGAGCCGGGAAATACGGCCCTCAGGGAGTTCCCGGCCACTGTCCGGCGGGTGACTGACGGGAATACGATCGTGGTGCGGACGAACGACGCCAGGGATATCAAGGTCAGGCTTTACGGCATTGACGCCCCCGAGTCGAAGCAGGAGGGCGGGGCGGAGTCCGCGGCGGCCTTAAAGCCGCTCCAGGGCCAGATGGTGGTGATCAGGGGGATGAGCGCGGATCAGTCTGATGAAACGGCCGCCCTGGTCGAGCATAACGGCAAATCCGTCAACCTGGACCAGGTGGCGCGGGGCCGGGCCTGGTTCCATCCTCAAAACTGCAAAGAGCAACCTGTCTGCAGCCGGATAAAGGCGGCCGAGGAGGAGGCTCGGGCGGCCAGGAAGGGGCTCTGGGCCAAGCAGCCCGAACCGCCGTGGGAATGGAGGAAGAAGAAATGAGACCGGACGTGAACGAGATTGTAAGGGGAATGATTTTTCTGGCCCTTTTTATAGGGCTGGCGGTATTCCTGGGCGGATGCGTAAGCGGAGGGGCTTATGTAGGTTCGGGAGGGCGTTACGGCGTCGGAGTCGGGGTTGGCCTTTAGCGGGGGATGACGGAATTCGCCACAATGCCTCCCTGGTTACGGAGGCGGAGGAAATAATGACCATTCGCAACAAGCTCTTCCTCACTTTTTTCAGCCTGTGCCTTATCCTGGTCGGCGGCATCGCGACCCTGTCCGTTATGGAAATCAAAAACGCCGGCCTGGAGGCTTTCAAGACTTCCGCCGAAGGGGAATTGCTCCTGATTGACGATGTCTTCGCCCTGTATGCCGATTCGGGCAGGCAGAGCGTCGAGCTTCTGGCCAGGTTCCCTAACGTCGTCAACGCCATCGGCAATGTCACCAACACTTTCATGCATAAAACGGAAGTGACGGAAAATAGCTATGAAATGTATAACGATTTTGAAAAGCAGATCTACGACGAATTCCAGAAAATGCAGATCAGCCATCCGTATTACGGGCTGATCTTCGTCGGCTTTTCCGACGGCACCATTATTGAGGCCAACGAGCCGGGCAAGGACAACGACACTTTCGGCCCCGGCTATGACCCCCGCAAGCGCCCCTGGTATACGCAGGCCCTGGCCAAGCGGGACGACATCAATATTTCCTTGCCCTATATATCCTCCTCCAAGGACGTGGTCTGCTCGATCACCCACAAGGTCTATAATTCATCCCGAGAAAACATCGGGGTCCTGGCCATCGACTTCGTCCTTTCCGGGCTGACCAACTACCTGGCCGAACTTAAAATAGGCCGCACCGGCAACATTGTGGCGATAGCGCAGGACGGCCTCATCCTGGCCGCCTCCGCCGCTCCCGACATGGTTTTCAAGAATGTCAGCGAAGTCCGGGACAGGCCCTTTTTCGAGCGGGTGATGTCCCTGGATGATTCCTCCGCTTTTGAATACACGCTCCAGGGCAAGACGTATCAGGTGCTGGCGCACACCACCCCCAGCTTCGGCTGGCGCGTCGCCGTGATGATAGAGCGGGACGAGGTTCTGGCCAAAAGCGTGGAAGCCCGAAACAAAATCATCATGATCGGCTTTGGCCTGGGCCTTTTGGTGCTGATAATCGTCTTTTTCCTTTCCCGCTCCCTGACCCGGCCCATAACTCTGCTGGTGGACGCCTCGGGCCGCATCGCCGAGGGCGACTTCGCCGCTCTGCCCGACAGTTCCGGCTTCACCGGCGAGATGCTGGATTTGCACGGCAGCCTGAAGAGGATGGTCACCCACCTTTCCGAACTGGTCGAAGACGCTGAGACCAAAACCCAAAAGGCCGAGCAGCAATCCCAGCTTTTGAACACCATC
>JAITBV010000253.1 GCA_031283395.1 Candidatus Adiutrix sp. | reverse complement strand
GCGTTGGTGACCACGAAATTGACCTTGCGGATGGGCGAATAGAGGGCGTCGATGGGTATTTCGCCAATGACCTGTTCGTCGGTGGGGCTCTTTTCCGCCGGCACATAGCCCTTGCCCTGAGCCACGGCCATCTCCATCTTCAGGGTCCCGCCGCGGGCCAGGGTGGCGATGTGCTTGTCGCGGTTGAGCACGTCCACCTGGGCATCGGTGATGATGTCGGCGGCGGTGACCTTGCGGGGCCCGGCCGCCTCGATGCGAATGGTCCTGGCCTGGGGGGAGTGGAGCTTGAGGCGCACTTCCTTGAGGTTCAATATGACATCGGAAACGTCTTCCAAAACCCCGGGGATGGTGGTCAGTTCGTGCAGCACGCCTTCGATCTTGACCGATATGATGGAGGCTCCCTGGAGCGACGACAGAAGGATGCGCCTTAAGGCATTGCCCAAGGTCAGGCCGAAACCGCGCTCCAGGGGTTCACAGACAAATTTTCCGTAATTGGCGTTACGGTCATATAATTCAACATCGACTTTTTTCGGCTTGATCAGGTCTTTCCAGTTTTTATCCATACCCTCTCCCAGGAAGCGCTCCGGGCCGGGCCGCCGCCTTAGCGGGGCGGACGGGTTTGGGGCTGCCGAGATTCAGGCGCCGTCCCCGCTCTCGCGCGGGGTCTTTCGGAGCCCGGTTGATCCCCAGATCAGACGCGGCGGCGTTTAGGTGGACGGCAGCCGTTGTGAGGCACGGGGGTGACATCGCGGATCAGGGTGACATTGAACCCGGCGGACTGCAGCCCGCGCAGGGCTGATTCCCGGCCGCTGCCCGGCCCCTTGATATAGACTTCCACCGTCCGCAGACCGTGTTCCATGGCCTTTTTCGCCGCATCCTCCACCGCGGTCTGGGCCGCGTAAGGAGTGGACTTGCGGGAACCCTTGAAACCCTGGACACCGGCGCTGGACCAGGCGATGGTGTTGCCCCGAGGGTCGGTGATGGTCACGATGGTGTTATTGAAAGTGGCCTGAATATGGGCCACTCCGACGGGAATGCTCTTTTTTTCCTTTTTTTTGCGGGTTTTACGGACGGCCTTGTTGGCGGACATTGGATTTTAACCTTTCTGGAGCCTTAGGTTATTTCTTCTTCTTGCCGACCACGCTCCGGCGGGGCCCCTTTCGGGTGCGGGCGTTGGTGTGGGTGCGCTGGCCCCGGGCCGGCAGGCCCCGGCGATGCCTGAGCCCCCGATAGCAGCCCAGATCCATAAGGCGCTTGATGCTCATGGTCACATCCCGCCTCAAATCGCCTTCGACCTTGAATTCCGTGTCGATGACCCGGCGGATGCGGGAAACCTCGTCATCGGTCAGGTTGTCGGCCTTGACGCCGAAATCCACCCCGGCCTTGCTCAATATGGTCTGGGCGCTGGGGCGGCCAATGCCGTAAATATAGGTCAGGGCTATTTCAATGCGTTTCTGGCGGGGCAAATCAATGCCGGAAATCCTGGGCACCTGTCAATTCCTCCCTCAGGGCGGCGGCCCCCGTCGCGGGCGGGGACTCAATGGTTATCGAGAGCCGGGGAAAAAGGGCGGCCGTCCGGCCGCCTCCGGCCAGGGCCGTCAGCCCTGGCGCTGTTTATGCTTGGGATTTTCGCAGATGACCCGCACCTGCCCGAACCGGCGGATTATTTTACATTTCATGCACATTTTTTTCACTGAAGAACGGACTTTCACAGTCGGCCTCCTCTCTCGCCAAACCTTATAAAGACCCTTCGGCCCAGGGGCCCTTTCAGGCCTCAAGGGCGGCGAAAATTCTCCCGCTGACTTCCTCGATCGGGCCTTCCCCGTCTATGGTCTTTAAAAGACCGCGCTCCTCATACCAGTGGGCCAGGGGGTTGGTCTCCCGATGGAAAACTTCCAGGCGGTTTTTTATGATCTCCTCCCGGTCGTCGTCCCGCTGATAAACTTCGCCCCCGCAACGCCCGCAACGTCCATCCGCCGGCGGCGGGGAGAAGGAGACGTGATAACCGGCTCCGCAATTTCGGCACAGGCGCCGGCCGGCCAGGCGGGTCAGGAGGGCGACATCAGACACTTCCAGGCAGAGGCAACACTTGATCTTATTGCCGGTATCGGCCAGGAACGCGGTCAGGGCCTCGGCCTGGACCGTTGTGCGGGGAAAGCCGTCCAAAAGAGCCCCTGGCCGAGCGTCCGGGGCCGACAGGCGGTCGGCCACCAGCCGCACCACCAACTCGTCCGGCACCAAGGCTCCGGCGTCCATATATTTTCTGGCCTCCAGCCCCAGGGGGGTCCCCTCCTTGAGGTTGGCCCGAAAAATATCGCCGGTGGAGATATGGGGCAGGTGAGTCTTTTGGGCTATGGTCCCGGCCTGAGTGCCCTTGCCCGCCCCGGGCGGTCCCAGGAGAATGATGATCATGCCGCCTCTCTTGGCCCTGGTGTCAAATCGGCAAATAAGCCTTGGGGCTTCGGCCGGGCCTTGAAGCTTCCGCCGGGCCCGATGTTTTTCGAGCCTCGCCCCGCCGGACGAACCAAAGGGGCGAAAGCCAGAGCTAAACAGGTATTATTACTCAAAACAACTGATAATGTCAAGCCCTCTTTCGCCTCTCTCCGCCGCTTCAGCGCTGGATGCGGCCCCGGGGCTGCCCCGGGGAGAAGGCGGTGGCGGGCGTGGCGCCTTTCTTCATGAAGCTGGCGTAATGCTGGTTCATCAAATGGCTCTGGATCTGGCCCAGGGTGTCGATGGCCACACCCACCACGATCAAAAGGGCGGTACCGCCGAAATAGAAATCCACGTGAAAATGGCGGCTTACGAAACTGGGCAGCAAGCAGACCAGAGAAACATAGAGCCCGCCCCACATTATAAGGCGGGTCAGTATCTTGTCGAGATACTCGGCCGTGCGGGCCCCGGGCCGGATGCCGGGGACGAAGCCACCCTGTTTCTTGAGGTTTTCAGCCACATCCACGGGGTTGAAGGTCACCCCGGTGTAAAAATAGCAGAAAAAGACGATCAGGGCCACGTAGAGCACGTTGTAGAGCCAGCCCCCGGGGTCGAGCCAATTGGAGATGTCCTTTAAGGCCTCCACGTTTAGGAGCTGGGCCATGGTGTAGGGGAACATGACCAGGGAACTGGCGAAAATGGGCGGGATGACCCCAGCCGGATTCAGCTTCAGCGGCAAATGGGACATACCGCCCTTCATCAGGCTGCGCCCGACCATGCGCTGGGCGTGCTGGACCACTATGCGGCGCTGGGCCCTCTCGCAGAAGACCACGGCGCCCACTATGACCACCATGCCGGCCAAAAGGAAAACGGCCGCGACCACCGACATCTCGCCGGTGGATATCTGATCGATGGTCCGGAAAAAGGCGCTGGGCAGGCCCTCGACGATGCCGGCGAAGATAATCAGGGAGATGCCGTTGCCGATGCCGCGCTCGGTTATCTGCTCCCCCAGCCACATGATGAAGGCCGTGCCGGCGG
>JAITBV010000255.1 GCA_031283395.1 Candidatus Adiutrix sp. | reverse complement strand
AAACCCGAAGAAATCAAGAACGACCCGGTGGTCATTCGGGCCTACCTGGGGGAGGAATGATGCTCAAGCTCCAGGGTCTCCACACCTTTTACGGCAACATTGAAGCCTTGAAGGGCCTGGACCTGACCGTTGAAGAGGGCGAGATAATCGCCCTTCTGGGAGCCAACGGCGCCGGCAAGACCACCACCCTCAACTCCATCTCCGGCCTGACCCCGCCCCGGCGCGGCCGGGTTTTCTTTGACGGCGACGACATAACCGGGCGCAGCCCCGAGAGCCTGGTGGCCCGGGGCCTCATTGAAGTCCCAGAGGGCCGCCGCATTTTTCCCGCCCTGACGGTCATGGAAAACCTGAAAATGGGGGCCTATCCGCGGCGGGACCGGCCGGGGATCAGCGAAGACCTGGAATACGTCTTCAACCTCTTTCCCATTCTGAGGGACAGGTCCGGCCAGAGCGGCGGCACCCTGTCCGGAGGGGAACAGCAGATGCTGGCCATTTCCAGGGCCCTGATGGGCCGACCCCGGATGCTCCTTCTGGACGAGCCTTCCCTGGGTCTGGCCCCATTGATAATCCGCAACATCTTTGATATAATCAGGCAAATCAATATGGAACGGGGCACCACTGTCCTCTTGGTGGAACAGAACGCCAACCTGGCTTTGAAAGTGGCTCATCGGGCCTATATCCTGACCACGGGCCTGATAACTTTAAGCGGTTCAGCCGCGGATCTCATAGCCGACGAAGGCGTGCGCAAAGCTTATCTGGGAGGCTGACCCTCCCTGGAGAATCAGAATCTGGAGATAGCCCGGATCATGGTAAAAAAATTACTGACTTTTCTGATCCTGTTCCTGGGAGTGACCTCACCTGCCCTGTCTTCGGCCCAGGAGAACGCTCACAGCGATATCCCCCCGGCGGTCGTTGAAACCCTGGCCGAGGAACCTCCCCTGGGCCAGGCCGATGTTGACGCCTATATCAAAATAATGTCTGAACTGCCCAGGATCCTGAGCGATCCCCAGAGCGCCGAGCAGTTGGCCGCCAGCTTGAACCTGAGCCAGATCCGGTTTTCCTATATCGTGGCCAAGGTGCCCCTGGCCATGGCCCTGGCCTCCGGAGCCGACCCCAAAGCTCTGGGCCTGGATTCACTGCCCCAGGCGCTCCGTCCTTCCGACAATGAACTGAGCCTGGTGAAAGACAACCTGAAGGTTCTGATAGAGGCCGCCGAAGAAGCCAACCGCGCCTTTGAAACCTGGCCGGGTGTGACCGCCAAATGAACCGTCCTGGCCTGGGGTTCACGGCGGTCCTGGCCCTGTTTTGGCTCTCAGGCCCGGCCTTGGCCAATACTGAAGCCAGGGAAGGCCCCCTGACCCAGGCGGATATTGATGCCTACATTTATCTGGCCCCCCGCTTTTTCGGGGATATAATCAATTATCCCGACCAGGCCGCCAAATTGTTGAACGAGGTCAAGCTGACCCGTCGGCGGGCCATCTACATCGCCGCCAAAATACCCGTGACCCAGGCCCTGGCCAGGGGTCTGATCAGCCCGGGCCAACTCTTGGGGATCCCGACCTATCTCCATCCGACCACCGAGGAAGTCCGGCTGGTCAACTCCAATCTAATGACGCTCATGCAGGCCGAAAGCGCGGCCATCGACTCGGCCGGGGTCAAAGTGCCCCGTAAATGGCGCGAGGTACCCCGAAAATGACCCGTCTTCCGCCCCTTCTGTTGCTGGCGCTGATCCTCGGGACAGCCGCTCCGTCCGCGGCCCAGACTGAACAGGCCCAGCTTTATGAGCGGTTGGCCCAGGTCATGGCCCAGGAACAACCTCTGGCCGAGGCGGATGTCCGGCTCTACCTGGAAAACGCCGAGGCCATCTACCGGTTGCGCTTCGAACCGGAAAAACTGGATGAAACCGCCACCGCCATAAGCGCCTGGACCCCGAGCCGCTTCGCCTACGTCACCACCAAGATCGCCGCGGGCATGTCCCAGCTTTTGCGGGCCGACGACCAGCGGAATCTGGATGTGCCTGAGTTCGCCAAACCTTCACCCCCGGAAGTCGCGGTCATCCGGCGGGCTCAGCCCGAACTGAAAAGCACCATGGAGCGCCTTCAGGTCAAGTATGGGACGCCATAACGCGCCCGGCCGGCCCGCCGATGACCCGGGGGAAAGCCGGCTGAAAACCGGGCTGTTTGAAGTCCGGCCCGAAGCCCCCCTGGCCGAAGCCCTCCGGCCCCGGACCCTTGATGAAATGGCCGGACAGTCACACCTGCTGGGACCGGGCAAGCCTCTGCGTCTGGCCTTTGAATCCGGCGAACTTCAGTCCATGATCCTGTGGGGTCCGCCCGGAGTCGGAAAAACCACCCTGGCCCGTCTGACCGCCCAGGCCTCCGGCCGGGACTTCATTTCCCTGTCAGCGGTCTTTTCCGGAGTCAAGGATATCCGGGCGGCCATGGAAAAGGCCGAACGCAACCTGGCCTGGGGCCGGCGCACCATACTGTTCATAGATGAAATACACCGCTTCAACAAGGCCCAGCAGGACGGCCTTCTACCCTACGCCGAGTCGGGCCTGGTGACCCTCATCGGCGCCACCACTGAAAACCCCTCCTTTGAGGTCATATCGGCCCTTCTCTCCCGCACCCAGGTCTTCATTTTAAAACCCCTCGATGAAGGCGAGCTGCGGGGTATCCTGGCCCGGGCCCTGGAGTCCGGCCGCTTGGTCGAACTGACCTTTGACGAAACCGCCATCGCCGCCGTGCTCGGCCAGGCCGATGGTGATGCCCGCCGGCTCTTGAATTTTCTGGAACAGATCCGGGCCGCGGCCCGGACCTCTGGCCTCCTGGAAATCACCGGCCCCTTCCTTCAGGAGGCCCTGAGCCTCAATCTCCGGCGCTTCGACAAAGGCGGAGACAATTTTTACGATCAGATCTCGGCCCTCCACAAGGCCGTGAGGGGCCCCCATCCGGACGCGTCCCTCTACTGGTTCTGCCGGATGCT
>JAITBV010000249.1 GCA_031283395.1 Candidatus Adiutrix sp. | reverse complement strand
CGATGCGTTCGGTCAAGAGGGCCACTTGGACTTCCGGGCTGCCGGTGTCGCTGTCGTGGGTACGGTAGGCTTCAATCAACTCACGGGTTTTCTCAATAGTGATGGACATGTTGGCTCCTTGCCCTTAATCTTGATGTCTGGTTAAGTCTCCTTTAGGAGATCGGAAAAACCCTCAGGGGCCGCAAGAAAGGCCCCCGGGGCGGGACGATGCCGCCTTCAAGGGCGGCGACGTCTGTTTCTATTTGGCCAAGGCCAATAAAACGGCCCCGGTCATCCATTATTTTATAACGCCCGGCCGGGCCGATGGCGGGCAAACGGCGGCCCTGGGTGAAACAACGAGCCGACCCGGGCTCGGCCAGCACCAGGGCCGGCCAATGGGGAAGAGCTTCGGCCGGAGGCCTGAGCCCGGCGCGCCATTGGCCACAAGTCCAGCCGGCCGCCGCTTCCAAAGTCCAGGCCTGCTCCAGGGTCCAGGGGCCTAACTCTATCCGCTTAAGTTCTGTCAGAGCCCCGCCACCCAAACCCAAAGTCCGGCCCAAATCCCGGGCCAAGGCTCGGATATAATAGCCCGAAGACACGGCGGCGGTGAACTCCAGCGCGGGCGGTTCGTAGTCAATCAACTCCAGTCGGAAGGCGGCCACCCGTCGGGGCGAAAGCTCCAAAGGAGCACCGGCCCTGGCTGCCCTATAGGCCCGGCGGCCAGCCACCCGAATCGCGGAGAAAGCCGGAGGCGTCTGGTCTCTCTCCCCTTCCATGTTCAAAAGCGCCCGCCGGACTTCCTCTACCGTCGGCCAGGGCCCCGGGTGGCGGGTCAAAATCCGACCGGCGGCGTCATCTGTGTCAGTGACGAGGCCCAGTTCCATGCGGCCCAGATAAGTCTTACCCATCTTGGTCAGATAGGGCGTCAACCGGGTGGCCGGCCCCAACAGAACCACCAACAGACCCGTAGCCAGAGGGTCCAAGGTGCCGGTGTGGCCTATTTTTTTCTGCCCGGTCAGGCGCCGCAAACGGGCCACCACATCATGGCTGGTCAGGTTCCGGGGCTTGTCGATAAGCATAAGCCCCAGGAGTTCACCTACAGACCCGCCGCTCATAAAAAGCTTTCCACCCGGGCCAGTAAATTGGTCACCGCTTCTTCGGCCGTGACCGCTTGGGGGTCGTTGTAGGCCGCAGCCAGGCGGTGCCCGCCACCGCCGAAAAGGCCGGCCAGGGCCGAAGCGTTCACCGGATTCCGGCTGCGCAGACTGACCCGGACGCGCCTCGTCCCCTCGTCTTTGACCAAAGCTGACAGGGTAACGCCGGCCAAGTTGCGCCCCAATTCCACCAAATCCTCGGTATCGGCCATGACCGCTCCGGCCGCGCGCAAACTGGCCGGGGTCACGACCATGATGGCCAAGCGTCCGTCAAAGTGGAGACTCAGGGAGTCCAGGGCCTGTCCCATGAGCTTAAGACGTCTTAAAGGCAAATCTTCGAGAAGGTGACGGTGGACCGTCTCCAGGCTGCCGCCCCGATCCACCAAATCGGCCGCAGTCCTCAAGGCGGCGGCGGTGGTGTTGTTCTGACTGAAAAAACCGGTGTCCGAAGCTATGGCCAAAAGCAGGGCTTCCAGGGCCTCTGGTGAAGGGCTCAGGTTCAGGGCCGACAACAGCCGCCAGACCAGTTCGCCGGTGGAGGAAGCCGTCGGCTCCAGAAGCCAGCCCGCCTCGGCCTTCTTCTCTCCGTCTAGGGGATGGTGGTCAATCACCACCATGGGGGGACAGGCGGAGGTCAGGGTCGAAAGTCCGGCCCGCTCCAGGCGGCTGAGGCTATGGCAATCCAGGAGCGCAATAAGGTCAAAGCCTGAAAAATCTTCCGGAAAATCAATGATTGAAAGGTCTTCCAGCAAAAATGACAGATGTTGGGCCCAGACTCCGGTCAGGGCCAAGTCCACCCTCCGGCCAGCTGCGCCCAAGGTCAAGGCCATAGCCCGGGCCGAGCCCAGGGCATCGCCGTCAGGATTGTTGTGGGTCAGGATCAGGATATGCCCGGACCTGCCCAAAAGGTCCAAAACCAGGGGCGGAACCGCCTCGGCCGATGCGGGTTTACCGGTCATGGTCTTCTACTCCGGCTTTATCCTGGCTGAGGTTGCTCAAGAGTTCCGACATATGCTGGGCGTATTCCAGATTACGGTCGAATTCAAATTTTATCTCCGGGGTATGTTTTAGCCCCAAGGTTTCACCCACCGCCGCCCGAACAAAGCCCGCGGCCCGGTCCAAGGCTTTCTGGACGGCCGATTTCTTCCCCTCTCCACCCAAAAGACTGTAAAGAATCACCGCCCGCTTGAGATCAGCCGTCATCTTGGCGGCGGTGACATTGACCTGTTGGAGCCTTGGATCCTTGCTTCTTTGGAGCAGAAGGACAGCCACGGCCTCCTTCAAAAGCTCGTTCATTTTTTCCAGGCGGCGCTGAGTCATTATCGTGTACCTCAGCCGAAGAAGAAATCGAATTCCATGTGCGAATCAGCCACCTCGGCTTCGGCATTGTCTTCTATGAAGTCCAGGATGTTGTCCAGCACAGTGTTCAACACCCTCTGGTCCGGACCGCAGACGGCGAAACCCAAGACGGCGGTTTCATGAAGATCCTGGCCGCCGGTTTCGGCAACAGCGGTGTTGAAACGGGCCTTGACCCGTCCCAGAAGACTTTTGACCACCTTGCGTTTGTCCTTGAGGCTGGAATTGCCTTCCAGCCGCAGGACCACTTCCAGGAGTCCAACATGCACCGGCCCGGCTCAACCTTCGGCCTCTTCGGTCGCCGCCCGGGCTCTTTCCCGGGCCGCCCGGGCCACGGCCTCGTCTATGAGGTCCACTGTAGCCGCGGTCTCTTCGATCTGGTAGGCCTCAATTTGGTCGCCAATTTTGACATCGTTATAGTTTTCAAAACCTATGCCGCACTCGTAACCGCTGAGTACTTCCCGGGCGTCTTCTTTCACCCTCTTAAGGGAGGCCATCCGGCCGTCGTGAACCACCACGCCGTCGCGCAAAAGGCGGGCCCGGGCTCCGCGCACCACCTTGCCGTCAATGACGAAGGAGCCGGCAATGGTCCCCACCCGACTGACCTGGAAGGTGGCCCGCACTTCGGCCCGCCCCAGCACCTTTTCGCTCCTGACCGGATCCAGCAGTCCGGCCATGGCTTCCTTGATGTCGTCGAAGAGTTGATAAATGACATCATAATAGCGGATCTGGATGTGTTCGGCTTCAGCCAGCTCCTGCACCTTGGCTGAAGGACGGACACCGAAACAGATGACCAGAGCGTTGGAAGCCGAAGCCAGCATGACGTCCGTTTCGGCCACCGCGCCGGTGGACTGGTGGATGATGCTTATTTTCATCTCTGGAGTGGAAAGCTTCATGACCGCTTCGACTATGGCTTCCAGGGAACCCTGAACATCGGTTTTGACGATCAGGTTCAGGCCCTTGACCGCCCCGGCCTTGATGTTATCGAACAGATTTTCCAGGGTCAGCCGGGAAGTCTTGGTCAGTTCGCTTTCTCTCTGCCGCAGGATCCGGTGCTGGCTGACCTGGCGGGCCTGTTTTTCATCCACCAGGACGATGAATTCGTCGCCGGCCTGAGGAACACCACTGATGCCCTGGACTTCCACGGGAATGGCCGGGCCGGCCTCGGTCACCCGCATCCCCTGGTCGTCCAGCATGGCCCTGATGCGGCCGTGGAAAACGCCGCAGACATAGGCGTCGCCCTGTTTCAGCAAACCTTCCTGAACCAGCACCGTGGCCACCGGTCCCCGGCCTTTGTCCAGCCGGGCCTCTATGATACGGCCCTTGGCCGGACCGTTCGGGCGGGCCTTGAGTTCCAGAATGTCAGCTTGGAGCAGAATCATGTCCAAAAGCTCGTCCACGCCCTGGCCGGTCTTGGCCGAAATTTCCACGAAGACAGTATCTCCGCCCCAGGCTTCAGAGATAAGGCCGATCTCCATCATTTCCCGGCGCACTTTTTCCGGGTTGGCTCCCGGCTTGTCTATTTTATTGATGGCCACCACTATGGGAACGCCGGCGGCCTTGGCGTGGTCGGCGGCTTCCCTGGTCTGGGGCATGAGACCGTCATCGGCGGCCACTATGAGGATGACGATATCCGTGACCTGGGCCCCCCGGGAACGCATGGCCGTAAAGGCTTCATGGCCGGGCGTATCCAGAAAGGTGATGTTGCGGCCTCCGGCCCGGACATGGTAGGCCCCGATGTGCTGGGTGATACCTCCGGCCTCGCCGCTGTGAATGTTTGTTTTGCGGATATAATCCAACAGGGAGGTTTTACCGTGGTCCACATGGCCCATGATGGTCACCACCGGTGGACGAACCTCGGGGGCATCGGCCTGGGCGTATTCCACCTGGAGGATGTTGAGCTCGTCGAAGGCCGACTTTTCCACCTCGTAACCAAATTCGGAAGCCACCAGGGTGGCGGTGTCAAAATCCAGGGCCTGGTTCATGCCGGCCATGACGCCCATGCTCATGAGCTTTTTGATGATGTCGCCGGCTTTTATGGACAGGCGGTGGGCCAGTTCGGAAACTGTGATCACTTCATCCACCTTTATGCGGCGCTTGATGGCCTTGGGTATGGTGATTTCCGTCTTGGCCTTGACCTTCTTGACGG
>JAITBV010000254.1 GCA_031283395.1 Candidatus Adiutrix sp. | reverse complement strand
CTGCGGGCCGACCGCCAGCCTGAATTCACCCAGGTCGATCTGGAAATGTCCTTCGTCGGCCAGGACGAGATAATGGATATTCTGGAAGGCTACATGGCCGCGGTCTGGGAGGGCGCCCTCGGCCGGGACCTATCGCGGCCCTTCCCCCGCCTGACTTACGAGGCCGCCATGCTGCGCTACGGCAGCGACCGGCCCGATTTGCGCTACGGCCTTGCTATCGTGGAAGTCTCGGAGATCCTGGCCGGCTGCCAGGCCAAGGTCTTTGCCGAAAGCCTGGCCCGGGGGGGCTGCGTCCGGGCCATCTGCGCGCCCGGGGCGGCCGCCTTTTCCCGCAAGCAACTCGACGACCTGGTGGCCTTCGCCATCGGGGCCGGGGCCAAGGGCCTGGCCTGGATCAAGCTGGCCGACGATGGCTGGCAGGGCCCCCTGGTCAAATTCCTCACCGAGGGGGAAAAGACGGCCCTGGCCGGGGCCCTGGACGCGCGGAACGGCGACGTCATCTTTTTCGGGGCCGACGCCCCGGCCGTGGCCGCCCCGGTCCTGGGGCTGGTGCGGGCCCGCCTGGCCCAGGAACTGGACCTGGTGGCCGAGGGCGACTTCAGGTTCGCCTGGGTCACCGATTTCCCCATGTTCGAGTTCGACGCCCAGGCCAGGCGCCACGTGGCCGTCCACCACCCCTTCACGGCGCCCCGCGAGGCCGACCTTGAATTCCTGCCCGGCGACCCGGGCCGGGTGCTGGCCCAGGCCTATGACCTGGTCTTAAACGGCCATGAGATCGGCGGCGGCTCCATCCGCATCCACCGGCCGGAGGTCCAGGCCGCGGTCTTTCAGGCCTTGGGGCTGGACATTTCCGAGGCGCGGGAGAAGTTCGGCTTCCTCCTCGACGCCCTGGCCTACGGGGCCCCGCCCCACGGCGGCTGCGCCTTCGGCCTGGACCGCCTGACCATGATCCTGGCCGGGGCCTCGAGCCTGCGCGACGTCATAGCCTTTCCCAAGACCCAGAAAGCCACCTGCCCCCTGACCGAGGCCCCCGGCCCGGTGGGATCCGGCCAACTGCTGGAGCTGGCCATAAGGCTCCAGGACAAACCATGAGCGAGACAGGATGATGACCTCACTTCTCCCGGCCGCGGAAAAAATGCCGCGGCGCTTTGAACTGATCGACCGGCAAGACCCGGAACTATTCCGCCGGACCTTCCCCTATACCGAAGTGCCCCGCATCGTCTTCGAGGGCGGGGAACCGCCCCTGGCCCCGGCCCGGGAGCTTTTGGTCACCGACACCACTTTCCGCGACGGCCAGCAGGCCCGGCCGCCCTATACCGTGGACCAGATAGTCAACATCTTCAAATTCCTGGCCCGCCTGGGCGGGCCGCGGGGCATCGTGCGCAAGTCGGAATTTTTCATTTACAGCGAAAAGGACCGCCAGGCCCTGGAAGCCTGCCGGGATCTCGGTCTGCCCTTCCCGGTCATCACCAGTTGGATCCGGGCCACCTCCCAGGATCTGGAACTGGTCAGGAGCATGGAACTGGGCGAGACCGGCATCCTGACCTCCATTTCCGATTATCACATCTACCTGAAGCTGAACCAGACCCGGGGCCAGGCCGTGGCGGGCTACCTGGCCCTGGTCCGCCAGGCCCTGGACCAGGGCATCACCCCCCGCTGCCACCTGGAGGACATAACCCGGGCCGACCTCTACGGCCTGGTGCTGCCCTTTGTCCAGAAGCTCAAGCTTATCTCCGAGCAAGCCGGGCGGCCCATCGTCATCCGCCTCTGCGACACCATGGGCCTGGGCGTGACCTACCCCGGCGCGGCCCCGCCCCGGTCGGTCGGAAAGCTCGTCCGGGCCATCATAGACGAGGCCGGCTACGCGGGCGAAGACCTGGAATGGCACGGCCACAACGATTTTCACAAGGGCTTCATCAACGCCACCACCGCCTGGCTCTTCGGCCTGGGCTCCATCAACAGCACCCTTTTGGGTTTCGGCGAACGCACCGGCAACACGCCCCTGGAGGCCCTCCTGGTGGAATACGCCGCCCTGACCGGGACCACGGCGGAGATGGACCTGTCGGCCATCAGCGACATGGCCCGGTATTTCGAGACGGAGATCCGCCACCACATCCCCCCGGGCCAGCCGCTGGTGGGACGCGACTTCAACACCACCTCCGCCGGGGTCCACGCCGACGGGCTGATGAAAAACGAGGAGATCTACAACATCTTCGATACCGCCGCCATCCTGGGGCGGGCGCCGGCCATTGCCGTCAACGACAAGTCGGGCGCGGCCGGCCTGGCCCACTGGCTCAACCGGCGGCTGGGCCTGTCCGGGGACAAAGCCCTGGACAAGCGCCATCCGGGCATCATGAAAATGGCCAAGGCCGTCAGCCGGGAATATGAACAGGGGCGCAGCACCAATATGTCCGGCCGCGAACTGGAAAGCCTGGCCCGGCACCACCTGCCCCAATGCTTCGTCTCCCAGTTCGACCGTTTGAAGATCCGGGCCAGGAACCTGGCCCAGGAGATACTCTTCGACATGATCGAAAACGAGGACCTCCGCTCCATGGACCCGTCCCGCCAGGAGCCCCTGATGGAAAAATGGGTGACGGACATCCCCTATCTCCAATTCATCTATGTGACCGACGCCGGCGGGGTCAAGACCACCCGCAACGTGGTCTCCCGCCACGAAAAGGCCAAGTTCGCGAACTCCACCGACTATGATGTGGGGGCCAATTTCTCCGACCGCATCTGGTATGTGGCCCCCATGGACGACGGCAAGGTCCACGTCACTGATTTTTACACTTCCCGTTTCACCGGGGCCCTGTGCATCACGGCCAGCGGGCCCATCCGCAGCCGGGATGACGAGATCGTCGGCGTCCTGGGCCTGGACATCCGCTTTGAAGACCTGGCCAAAATGGAGAGCGACGAACTGGGCCTGACTGAAGAAGACTAGAGGAAAATATGAGGACACTCTGTTGCGTTTTGACCCTGTTTTTCCTGGCCGGCTGCGCCGGAACAGGCCCCCGGCCGGAAAGCCCGAAACCGGCCCGGAAGGACCCCGCGGCCCGGTCCCTGGTGGACCAATACAAGGCCGCCCGGGGCGCTTTTCAGGATAAGCTGGCGGCCGCTCCCGGCCTCTCCCTGGCCGAACTCCGGGCCCGGTGGGGCCAGGTGCGGCAGGGCATAACCCAAAACAAGTCAACCATCTATCATTGGGTGGAGACCCTTTCCGTCATCCCTCCGCCGGAGGCGGCGGCCGAGTTGGGCCTTAACCCCCCGGGCCCGGACCAGTCCCTGACCCTGTCCTGCATGGCTGTTTTCATCGTCAACCAGCGCGGAATGGTGGAAGAGGCCTTCAGCGAGGGACGCTGCCTGGACCATACCCTCATGCCGGGCTGGAAGCCGACGCTCAGGTCCGCGGGCCGCGATTCCGGCCGGTCAGGCTGATTCAGTCATCCTTATTGACAGGCGGGGGCGGGACCGGTATCCAGACGCCGGCCCATTCCTCGGGCGGCTCCCTGAGGAGCTTGGCGCAGCGCCGGGTGAATATCTCATACAGGGCGAACCCGGGGTTATGGGCGGACAGGGCGCCGAAGAGCAGCCGGGCCTTCTGAAACTCGCCCTCCCGGTATAAGGCCAGGGCTTCGGCCTGGCGTTCCAGTTCCCCGGCCCGGGCCCGGGCCTCCTCGGGCCCTAAAGGGGCGAAGGCGGCCAGGGGCTCGTCGAGATCGGGAAGCTGCAAAAGATCCAGGGGCTGGAAGGCGAAGGCCTCCCCGCAGGCCTGGCGCACGTCCTCGCTTACGGCCGCTTCCACTCCGAAGAGCCGGCCCAGTTTTTCCAGCCTTAGGCTCAGGCTGACCGCCTCACCCAGAATGGAGTAGCGGGCCAGGGGGGGCGGGCCCAGCCGGCCCACCCAGGCCGAACCGGTATGGAGCCCGAGGCCTATCTTGGGCAGGCCCGAGACCTCGGCCCGGACCCCGCGCAGGGCCAGGGCGGCGGCCACGGCCACCTTGGGGTGGTCGGGCACGGCCAAAGGGGCGTTCCAGAAGGCCAAAAGGTCGTCGCCCCGGAATTGGTCCAGGGTGCCCCGGTTGGCCAGGATCACCTCGATGAGCGGGGCCAGGCCGCGTTCCAGGAGTTCGGCCGGCGGCCGGGCGGCCGACTTGCGGCTCAAAGCCTTGAAATCCCTTAAGTCCGCGGCCAGAA
Organism: Candidatus Adiutrix sp.; assembly: GCA_031283395.1. The sequence goes on along the minus strand of JAITBV010000254.1, from coordinate 5,548 downwards.
CGGTCACTTCCCGTTCCCGGGCCGGTTCCGGGTCGTCTTCCAGCCGGGCCAGGCCGGCGGCGGTTTCCGGGGCGGTGGACCCGGCAAAGGCCAGGCGGAGGCGGGCTCTCCTTTTCCCGGCCTCGCTGAGGCGCCGGCCGGACAGGGCCAGGCCGACCAGGGCCGTGACCAGGACGGCGTAAAGGGGGGAAATGAACAGGCCGCTGGTCTGAAAAAGATGGATGGAGCCGCCGACCGCGGCGGCCGGCCAGAGGAGGCCTCCGGCCAGGGCCCGGGCGGGTCTGGCAAAGGCGAAGGCCAGGCCGCCGGTCAGGCCGGCGCCCAAAATGAGCAGAAACTGGATGGCCGGGGTTTCGGCCGGCCGGGTCACGAAATGCCGGGCGGCCAGGTTGTCGACGAGGGCGGCGTGGATTTCCCCGGCCGGGCGGGCCCGGTTCCCCGGTGTGACCAGAAGGTCTCCCAGACCAGGGGCCGTAAGGCTGATGAAAACCAGCCGGCCCTTCAAGTCCGCCGCCCCGGCCCGGCCGGACAGGACCTCGGCGGCGCTCAAATGGGTATATTCGCCGCTGTTCTTGAAAAAAACAGTGAAGCCGCCGTCGCGGTCCAGGGGAATGTCCCAGGGGGCCACGGCCTTCAGGGCTTCAAGGCCGCCCGGGCCGGCGGCCAGGACCACCTCGTCCCGGCCCAGGGCCCGCAGTAAGGTCCGGAGGCTCAGGGCCAGGTGGACTTCCCTTCCGGGCCGGACCGGGGTCAGGCCCTCCGGCGAAGAGGCCCCGGCCCGGGCCACCAGGCGCACCCGCCGGACGACCCCGTCGAGGTCGGGCCTGAAATCGGAAAGACCGGCCGGCGCGGCCCCGGCCAGGACCCCCAGGGGCCAGGCCGTGCCGCTATCCTGGTTCCGGTCCCGGGCGCGGCCCCTGGCCGGCGCGCCCAGGACCACGGGCAGCGGTTCAATGGCCCGGGCCAGCAACCGGTCGTAATCCCGCATATCATCAGGCAGATCCTCCAGGTCCAGAACCAGGTCCCGCCATTTTCTCAAATCTTCCGCCACCCGCTCCGGCGAGGACCGGTCCGGCTCGCTGAGGTCCAGGTCCAGGCCCACGGCCGCCGCGCCCAGGCCCACCAGGCGCTGGACCAGTTCGGCCAGGATGAAGCGGGACCAGGGCCAGGGGCCGTATTGGGCCAGGCTGGCCGAATCTATATCCACCAGCACGGCCAGCCGGGCCGGGACCGGCTCGGGCCGGGGCGTCTTAAGGCCCATCCAGGCGTCCTGAAGCCTAAGGTCGGCCCGGGCCAGCCAGGCCGGCGGCCAGATCTGGAGAGCCAGGGTCAGGGCGATGAGCCCGACCAGCCAGGTCAGGGTGGGCAAAAGGGACTTCAGGGCCGGCCGAAGCATGGAAATCAAGCACCTTTTCAGATAAATGGTTTTTTTGGTCATTATATCATCAAAGCCCCGGACGGGACATAAAAATTGTCTTTACCCGGCCAGTTGTGATAATCTAGGAAGTTGATCCCGCATCGGCGAGCCTCAAGGTTTTGGAGACTTCATGGAATATTCGTGGGCGGAAATCGCCGTCTTTGCCGTCATCGTGACCGCCGCTTTCTGGGTCGACCTCCGGGCCCACCGGGAACACCAGGCCGTGTCCCTGAAAAACGCGGCCCTCTGGTCAGGGGTCTGGGTGGCCCTGGGCCTGGGTTTCGCGGGCTGGGTGGGCCTCCGGCACGGTCTTGACGACAGTCTCCTTTACCTGACCGGCTACGTGCTGGAAAAGAGCCTGTCGGTGGACAACCTCTTCGTCTTTCTGGCCATCTTCTCCTCTTTCGGGGTGCGCGACGAATACCAGCACCGGGTGCTCCATTACGGCATCCTGGGCGCCATAATCCTCCGGCTCCTGTTCGTGGCCGTCGGGACCTCCCTTTTGGCCTGGTTCGGCCCCTGGGCCCTGACCGCCTTCGGCCTCTTCGTCCTGTGGTCGGCCTTCAAGCTGTGGCAGGAGAGCCGGAAGCCGAAAGAAGAGATCGTGGATTATTCCGGGCATTGGTCTGTCCGGGCCGTCCGGCGCTGGCTGCCGGTGTCCGACTCCCTGGACGGTTCCCGCTTTTTCACCCGCCAGAACGGCCGCCTCATGGTCACGCCCCTTTTCCTGTGCCTGGTCACCGTGGAAGTGGCCGACGTGATGTTCGCCTTCGACAGCGTGCCGGCCGTCATAGCCGTCACGGAAAAGCCCTTTCTTATATACACTTCCAACATTTTCGCCATTCTGGGCCTAAGGTCCCTCTATTTCGTCCTGGCCGCGGCCGCCCGCCTCCTGGCCCACCTGGGCAAGGCCATCATAGCCGTCCTGGGCTTCATCGGCCTGAAAATGCTGACCCAGGCCGCCTTCGGCTTCCACCTTCCTCCCCTGGTCTCGCTTTCGGTCGTTTTGCCCCTCCTGGCCGCGGGCGTGGCCGGCTCCCTGGTCTTCCCCGCCGAGACCGGTGATACGGGCGGCTGATATGCCTCTGCGCGGCGAATTCACCCCGCCCGGGGATAAATCCATCAGCCACCGGCTTATCCTGATGTCCATTGCGGCCGAAGGTGAAATGACCGTCACCGGGCTGGGCGACGGCGACGACGTCAAGACCAGCCTCCGGCTGTTCAGGACCCTGGGGGGGGAAACCCGGGGTTCGGAGGCCCGCCTGACCCTGGCCGGCCTGGGCGGCGGGGTCAGGACCGATCCCGCCCGGCCGGTGGAACTGGACTGCGCCAATTCCGGCACCACGGCCAGGCTTCTGGCCGGCCTGGCCACGGGCCTCCCCGGCCTTTATGTCTTTGACGGCGACGCCCAGCTAAGGCGGCGGCCCATGGAGCGCCTGGCCGAACCCTTAAGACGCATGGGCGGCCGCGTGGAAACCACCGACGGCCGCCTGCCTATGCGCGTGACCGGGGGCCTGCCCCTTGAAGGCATAAAATATGTTAACCGGGCCGCCAGCGCCCAATTGAAAAGCGCGGTCATCCTGGCCACCCTCAAGGCCGCGAGTCCCTCCCTCATCATAGAGCCCGCGCCCACCCGCGACCACACGGAAAGGCTGGTCCGGGCCTGGGGGGGCCACGCCGTCCAAGGCCCGGAAGGTTTGGAAGTCCGGCCCGGCCGGCTGGTCCTGCCCCCGGAAATGACGGTGCCGGCCGACCCCTCTTCCGCGGCTTTTTTTCTCACCGCCGCGGCCCTGGAGCCCGGCGGCCGGGTCACGGCCCGCTCCCTGTTGCTGTCCCCGGCCCGCATCGGCTTTCTCCGGGTGCTGGAACGCCTGGGGGCCGAGGTGAGCATAAACCGGGACCAGGACCAGCCGGAGCCCGCGGGCCGGGTCACCGTGGCCCATAAGGGCCCGCTCCGGGCCACGGAAGTGACCGAGATACCCTCCCTGGTGGACGAGGTGCCCATCCTGGCCCTGGCCGCGGCCTTCGCCGAAGGCACCACGGTCTTTCGCGGCCTGGGGGAACTGCGCCATAAGGAGACCGACCGCCTGGCGGCCATCCATTGCCAACTGGGAGCCCTGGGGGTCCGGGCGCGGGTGGAAGGGGACGACCTGTTCATCACCGGCCCGGCGACCCTGGCTCCGCCGGAAGTTCTGGATTCGGGCCGCGACCACCGCCTGGCCATGACCCTCTTTCTGGCCCGGCATCTGGCCGGAAGCCGGGCGCCCGTTCTGGGAGAGGAGTCCATCTCCATCTCCTACCCGGGCTTTATGGCCGACCTGGCCCGGCTGGCGGCCTGAAATGGGCCGGGAGCCTCAGACGATCCTTAAGGCCGAAGGCCGCCGCTGCCTCATTGAAACCGTGGCCCGCGGCCTGGCCGAGCGCCTCAGGCGCCTGACCCGGGGCCGAAAGGGGCTGTTATTGCTGGACCACGCTTTCCGAGCCGAGGCCGAGGACTGGCGGGAGGCCCTGCCCGGCTTCAGCCTGGCCTTCACCGCCCGGCGGGGCGAGGCGGCCAAAAACTGGAGCGAGGCCCGCCGGCTTTTGACCGCCCTGGCCGAGGCCGGCCTGGCCCGGGACGACTGGCTGGTGGTGCGGGGCGGGGGGAGCCTCAGCGACCTGGGGGCCTTCTGCGCCGGCCTCCACCGGCGCGGCCTTAAGCTCATCCTGGTCACCACCACTCTTTTGGGCGCGGTGGACGCGGCCGTGGGCGGCAAGACGGCCCTCAACTTCGGCGGGGCCAAGAACCAGGTCGGGCACTTTTATCTGCCCGAGCGCGTCCTGGTGGACCTGGCCTCCTTCCGCGGCCTTTCCCGGGCCCGCCTGGCCGAAGGCCTGGTCGAAGCCTACAAGACCGGGCTCCTGTTCGACGGCCGTCTGACCGACCTGGTGGATCGACGCTCCGAGGATCTTCTGGCCGGAGAAAAGGGTCTGTTAGCCGAGGTGGCCCGGCGCTCCTATAAGGCCAAGGCGGCCCTGGTGGCCCGGGACTTCCGGGAAGAGAAGGGTTTGCGGGATGTTTTGAACCTGGGCCATACCTACGGCCACGCGGTCGAGGCTCAGACCGGGCTGAGCCACGGCCGGGCCGTGGCCCTGGGCCTGGCCGTGGCCGCGGAACTGTCACGGGCCCGGACCGGGTTCCCGGCCGAGGAGGCGGAGCGACTTAAAGCCGTGGCCTTTCGCCTGGGCGGGCCCTGGCCGCCCCTAATCCCGGAGGCCGCGGCCCGCCGCCTGTTGCGGGCGGACAAGAAGATCCGGGGCGGGCGCCTCAGGTTCGTGGCCCTGGCCGCGGTGGAGCGGCCGGTCATCGTGGAAGTTTCGCCCGAGGAAATATTAGAGGCGGCCGCCCGGGTTTTGGAGCAATAGATCATGGCCAACGTCTTCGGTCGCAATTTCAGGATAATGACTTTCGGCGAATCCCACGGCCCGGCCCTGGGGGTGGTCATAGACGGGCTTCCGGCCGGGCTGCGCCTGACCCGGGAGGCCATCCAGGCCGACCTCGACCGCCGCCGCCCCGGCCTTTCCCCTTACGCCAGCCCCAGAAAGGAGCCGGACGAAGTGGAGATACTGAGCGGCCTGGCCGCCGAGGGTCGCACCAACGGCGCGCCCCTGGCCCTTCTGATCCGCAACCGCGATGCCCGGAGCCGCGATTACGACGGCCAAAAATTCCGGCCCGGACACGGCGACTGGCCCTATTTCGTCAAATACGGGCTTGGGCCTCAACCCGGCGGCGGCCGCGGGAGCGGCCGGGAGACCGTGGCCCGGGTGGCGGCCGGGGCCGCGGCCCGCCAGCTCTTGTCGCCTTTGGGCCTTACGGCCCGGGGCTACGCCGTGGCCGTGGGCCGGATCAGGGCGGAAAACCCGGACCCCGACTTCGCCGAGACCGACCCCTTGCGTTTCGCCGACCGGACCCTGGCCCCCCTGGCCCACCAGGAGGTGGAGGCGGCCATGAGCGAAGGCGATTCCGTGGGCGCGGTGGTGGAAGTGCGGGTGACGGGCGTTCCGGCCGGCTGGGGGGAGCCGGTCTTCGACAAGCTGGAAGCCGCCCTGGGCGGGGCCTTTTTTTCCATCGGCGCGGTGCGGGCCGTGGAG
>JAITBV010000170.1 GCA_031283395.1 Candidatus Adiutrix sp. | reverse complement strand
GCAGCACATCGTCCTGCCCGAAGGCAACGACGAGCGCATCCTCCGGGCCGCCGAGGACATCCTGGTCAAGGATTTCGCCGACATCACCATCTTAGGCGATCCTGACGTCATCAATAAAGAGGCCAAGAACCTGGGTCTGTCCACCCTCCTGGCCAAGACCCAGCTAGTCAACCCCCAGACCAGCCCCCTTTTGGCGGACCTGACCCGCGAATTCTACGAGTTGCGCAAGTCCAAGGGCGTCACCGAGGAAAAGGCCGCGGCCCAGATGAAGGACCGCAATTTCTTCGGCACCATGATGATCAAGCTCAAGAAGGCCGACGGCATGGTCTCGGGGGCCGACGGCACCACCGCCGACACCATCCGCCCGGCCCTGATGATAATCAAGACCAAGCCCGGCTGCTCCATCGCCAGTTCCGTCTTCCTGATGTGTCTGGCCGACCGGGTCTGGGTCTTCGGCGACTGCGCCATCAACCCCAACCCCAATCCCCAGCAGTTGGCCGAAATCGCCATCATCTCGGCCCAGACGGCCAAGGCCTTCGGGGTAGAGCCCAGGGTGGCCATGCTCAGCTATTCCACCGGCACTTCCGGCACCGGGCCTGACGTGGACGCCGTGACCGAAGCCACCAGGATCGCCAAGGAATCCACGGAAAAACTATATCCCGGCCTCCTTTTGGACGGCCCCCTGCAGTTCGACGCGGCCGTGGACCCCAGGACCGGCAAGTCCAAGATGCCCGGTTCCCCGGTGGCCGGCCAGGCCACGGTCATGGTCTTCCCCAGCCTCAGCGCCGGAAACATCGGCTACAAGGCCGTCCAGCGCACGGCCAATGCCGTGGCCATCGGCCCGGTCATCCAGGGCCTCAACGCCCCGGTCAACGACCTGTCCCGGGGCTGCCTGGTGGCCGACATCGTCAACACCGTGGCCATCACCGCCCTCCAGGCCATGGCCGACAAGTAAGACCCTGCGGCCGCCCTGTCCCTTCCAAGGGCCGGGGCGGCCCCCTTTCCAAGAGAAACGCTCCATTATGCAGAAAAAAAAATTCGGCCGCACCGGGCTGGAACTTTCCATCCTGGGTTTCGGCTGCATGAGGCTCCCGGTCAGGGATCCCAGGGACAACAGCGGCATCGACTTTGAAAAAGCCGCGGCCATGCTCCACCGGGCCATAGAGGCCGGGGTCAATTATGTTGATACGGCCTGGCCTTACCACGGCACGGACCGGGTGAACCCCGGGGCCAGTGAAACCTTCGTGGCCAAGGCCCTAGAAGGCGGCTTCCGGGAAAAAGTCAGCCTGGCCACCAAGCTCCCGACCTGGCTGGTGGAAACCAGGGCCGACCTGGACAAATACCTGGACCTCCAACTGAAACGCCTTAAAACCGACCGCATCGATTTCTACCTGGCCCACAACCTCAACGCCAATGTCTGGCCCCGGATGAAGGAACTGAAAATCCGGGAATTCCTGGCCGAGGCGGCCCGCGACGGCCGCATCGGCCGAGCCGGTTTCTCCTTCCACGACGATTATGACCTGTTCGAGGAGATAGTGACCGGCTATGACTGGGATTTCGCCCAGATCCAATACAACTACCTGGACGAACACTACCAGGCCGGTCGGCGGGGCCTGGAACTGGCCGCAGCCCGGGGCCTGGGGCTCATCGTCATGGAACCTCTGCGCGGAGGCTTTCTCATCCGGTATATGCCCGAAGATATGCGGAAGATCCTGGCCCAAGTCCGGCCGGACTGGTCCCTGGCCGACTGGGCCCTCCGCTGGCTGTGGAACCAGCCCGAGGTGGGGGTGGTCTTAAGCGGCATGACCGAAATGCCCCAGGTGGACGAGAACCTGGCCATAGCCGCCCAGGCCGGCCCCTTAAGCGAAAAAGAGAGCGCGGCCCTGAACCAGGTCAAGGAACTGTTCAAAAAGAGGATCAAGGTGGGCTGCACCGCCTGCGGCTACTGTCTGCCCTGCCCCCAGGGGGTGGCCATTCCCAAAGTCCTCGGCCACTATAACGATTACCATCTCCTGGACGCCGAAGAAGTGCGGGAACGGGCCAAATTCGTCTTCGGGGCCCAGATGGCCCCCTTTGAATACCCGCAAAACTGCACCGGCTGCCGGGAATGCGAGGGAAAATGCCCGCAGGGCCTCCCCATCAGCGAAACCATGACCGAGGCGGGCAAGCTCTTCGCCGCCTGATGATGCCCACCCCCGGCCCGTCACCCCGGCGAAAGCCGGGGTTCTTGTTTTAGTAAACAATAAAGCCTTACCAAGCCCTGGAATTGGAGATTTCCATCAAATTTAGGAGGTTGACGGAGAGACGAAATTAATATATAATTAAATAGATATATAGTCGCCCTGAAATCTTTTGAATTATAGGATCGTAATCAGTGGAGGGGCGGCCAGTTAACGGAGGGGCTGCCATGAGCATCCATTTTTTTGTGCGGGGTTCCAGGATAATGGCTGTCCTTATGGTCGCCCTTTTCGCCTTCGGCCTTCTTTCCATGAGACTTTCCGCGGCCAGGATACACCAGGCCAGGGAAACCCAGTTGGTCTCATTGGCCCTTTCGCGGGAAACTTCCGATAATTCCTACGGTCTTACCGCCAATGTGCGCAGCTATGTGGCCAGCGGCAACCCCTTGTTCAAAGATAACTACTTCAAAATACTAGATATCCGCTCCGGAAAGATTCCGCGGCCCGCGGAGGCCGCGGTCGCTCCGGGCCGCCAGATGGAGCTGAACCGGCTTTACGATGAAGCCGGCTTCACCGCCGCCGAAAAAGCCAGTCTGCAAGAGGCCAACCGCCTGTCGGGCGAATTGGCCAAACTGGAGGTGGAGGCCATGGAAGCGGTGGAGAGCGCCGGCCCCGAGGAATGGATGGCCGCCAGCCGCCGCGCTTCGGAGATCCTCCACGGCCAAAGTTATCTCGAGGCGGCCCGGGCCATCCAGATCCCGGTGGGTGAATTCGAGCGCCTTCTCGCCGAAAGGCTGGAAAAGGCCAGCCTCGCGGCCGAAGACACGGAAAAAAGATATTTCAGCCTTCTGGCCTTCGTCTCCGCACTTTCCGGCCTGTTGGTCCTTTTGGCGGTCACCTGGATGGGCCGCCGCATAGACGCCACCCTCGGGGCCATTGTCGGAAACCTGGACGAAACTTCCGCCCGGGTCGCCGGCGCCTCGGATTCAATACGGAAATCCTCCCTTGAGCTGTCCGACGGCACGAACCGCCAGGCCGCCGGCCTGAAGGAAACCTCGGCTTCGCTGGAGGAGATGGCCTCGATGACCCGCCAAAACGCGGAGAGCGCCAAGCTCACCAGCCAGACCACGGCGCATACGGTCCAGCTCATCGACGCGGGCGTGAAAGATGTTGACCGCATGTCCGAAGCCATGAGGGAAATCAGCGATTCGGCCGAGAAAATCAGCCGCATCATCAAGACCATCGAGGGGATCGCCTTCCAGACGAACCTGTTGGCCTTGAACGCCGCCGTCGAGGCCGCGCGAGCGGGCGAGGCGGGCCAGGGATTCGCGGTGGTGGCCGACGAAGTGAGAAATTTGGCCCAAAGCGCCGCCGGCGCGGCCCACGACACGGCGGCGCTGATCGAGGGCACGGTGGCGCGAGTCAAAAACGGCTCGGAAATCGCCGCCGCGATGGATTGCAGTTTCCGGGAAATAGAGGCCGGCGCGAAGGAGGTCGGCGGGCTGATCGTTGAGATCAGCGCCTCCACGAGCGAGCAGGCCCATAAGGTAGACCAAGTGAACACGGCGGTGGCCCTAATGGACAAGGCGACGCAATCGAACGCCGCCGGCGCCGGGGCTTGCGCTTCCGCCTCGGAGGAACTCGCGTCCCAGGCGGCGAGATTGAAGAGCATGGTCGCGGAATTGACGAGCCTGGTGGTCGGCGGCCGGGCGGCCGAGTCCATCCCGCCGCGCCCGGCCGGAACGGTAAAAAGACTGGCCGCCACTTAAGGCTAATAATGAGCGATCAAGAACCCGCGGCACCCCTGGGAATGAATATCACCGGCCCCGGATACTTGCGCAGAGTGCTGTCCGAAGTCAAAAGCGACAGACCTTCGACCGTGGCCTGGGCCAGGAGTATCCTGTCAAATGGGTCTTTGTGGGTAGGCGGCAGATGATTAACGGCCAGGACATGCGGCCCGGTGATGGGGAGTTCCTGGTATTGGTTGTCCAGAAGGCCGCGCCGGAGCATTTCCGGGTCAACCTGGAAATCGCGCCCGGGGAGATTTTTTTTGAGGCCGATCTCCCAGAGGCTGGCCGGGCTGAAATATAGCGTGTTGTCGCCATCAACCACCATTTTCTCAGCCGCCCCGGGCAGGGTTCCGGCTGCGGCCCAGAGCAGAATGTGCGTATCCAGAAGGAGCTTCATTCAAGCACCTTCGAACATGGCCTGAATTTCTTCCCGGCCCAGGGAATCAAAATCTTTCGGAACCTTAAGCCGGCCCTTCAAGAAGCCGATTCTTCCGGCGGGGTCCGGCGGCGGCGCATAGGCGATGACCTTGACCATAGGCCGGCCGGACTTGGCGATCACAAAAGGCTCCCCCTGGACCGCCTGGGCAATCAGCTTGGACAGGTTGGTCTTGGCTTCATGGATATTTACCTGCCGCATATGAGGCTCCAAAAATAAACTAAGTCTTGAACTAAGTTTACTAACCTCGGCCGCTTTTGTCAAGCCAGTGCTTCGTACTGGATCTGATTTGCGCTGGCGCTGACATTTTTTTACGAAGCAGCCCCTAATTCCTGGACAAAAGC
>JAITBV010000166.1 GCA_031283395.1 Candidatus Adiutrix sp. | reverse complement strand
CGGCGGCGACACATTCATTGAATGAACAGAAGGCGTGGCCGCTCATGAGCGTGTGGACATGAAAATCGGCGGTCAACATCAATTCGCTCCCGGCCCTAAGCCGGCCTGAAACGGCAGAGGAGGTTTATTCACCCGATAGCCCACAGGGTGAATAAACCTCCTGAAAACTGGCTGGGGAACAGGGATTCGAACCCCGACAGGCAGATCCAGAGACTGCAGTCCTACCATTAGACGATTCCCCAACAACAAGCGAACCGAAAATTATTATAGCCGCCCGGCCTATAATTGTCAACAATATGCGACCGGTCAGTTTTTCCTGGCCAGCCTTTCCCGGTCAATAAGATGATCGGCCAGCTTGAGCATACCGTCCACACCGCGGGCCGTGCCTATGTCGAAACGGTATTTGCCGGCCACGACCATGGCCGGAACGCCCGGAAGGTCATAAGCGGTCATCAGCTTGTCCAAGGCCCCCATCCGGTCATGGACCTCCGGTGAATTGAAAGCCGTGACAAAAGCCTTGGAATCAAGCTTCAAATCCCGGGCCAGGCCGGGCAGTTCTTCAAAATTGTTTATGAAGCGGCCTTCATCCTGAAAAATGCGAAAAACCTTGGCGTGGACCTCCGGTCCGCTCTTCAGAACGTCCAGGGTCATGAATATGCGGGCGTGAAATTCGGTATGGGGATTGAAGCTGGCCGGCAGACGGGTGAAATTGACGTCCGGCGGCAGTTTGGCCGCCCAGGCTTCGACTTGAGGTTCCACCGAATAGCAATGAGGGCAGCCATACCATAAAAACTCGATCACCTCAATACGTTTGTCGCTTCTCTCAGCCAGATGGGGCTTCAATTCCACATATTCCCGGCCGGGCTGAAAATCAGCGGCCGCGGCTGGCCAAGCCCACAGGGCCGCCAAACCAAGGACCCATATTTTTAAAATTCTATAAAACATGGCCACCTCTTTATTAACCGCTCGCTTATCTCCGGGAAGACCCGGGTGCCCACCTATTATCCTCTTTAAGCCGTGCCCTGTCCATATTTTTTCGGGCTTCCGGCCTTCATCTTTCTTTGGCTTTTAAATGGATGGCCAGGACGGTCAAGGCGGCGGGAGTGATCCCGGATAAACGGCCGGCCTGGCCCAGGGTGGCCGGGCGGTGCCGAGCCAGAATTTCCCGGGCTTCGCCGGACAGGCCTGACAGAACCTGAAAGTCCATCCCGGAGGGGATGGGACGTTCCTCCTCTTTTTTCAGGCGGGCCACTTCCTCTTCCTGACGGCGGAAATAGCCGGCGAATTTTATCTCTATCTCCAGGCTCAGCCGGACTCGGGGGCTCAATTCTGCCAATTGAGGGCAGTAGGGAAAAAAATGACTCAGGATGGCTGCCGGCCGCTTCAGGAGTTCCGCGGCCGGGACGGACTCGCGGACTTCCAGTTCAGAGGGGCCGAGCCGCCGGGACTCGGCCGGACTCAGGCGGGTTTCGGCCAGAAGGCGGCGTCCCAGTTCCAGTTCCCGCACCTTGCGGCGGAAGCGGTCCAGGCGCTCACGGTCCAGAAGCCCCAATTCTTCGCCCAAGGGGGAGAGCCTGAGGTCGGCGTTGTCCTCGCGGATCAAAAGCCGCCATTCAGCCCGGCTGGTGAACATGCGGTAAGGCTCGGTCACGCCCCGGCCGGTGAGGTCATCGGCCATGACCCCCAATAGGGCCCGGGAGCGGGGCAGAATAAGCCCGGCCTCTCCGCCCGCGGCCCGGACCGCATTGACCCCCGCCCAAAGACCCTGGGCCGCGGCTTCCTCATAGCCGCTGGTGCCGTTGACCTGGCCGGCCAGAAAAAGGTTCCTAACCAGCTGGGATTCAAAGGTCGGAGCCAGATCCAGGGGGTCGACGAAATCGTATTCGATGGCATAGCCTGGCCAGGCCACTTCCACCCGGGACAGTCCGGGTATGGTCCGGAGCAGGGCCGTCTGCACCACGGGGTCCAGGCCGGTCGGCAGGCCGCTGGGGAAGATGAGTTCCTCCCCATCCGGCTCCAGAAATACCAAGTGTCGCTCCCGGTCCGGGTAGATAGCCACTTTGTCTTCAATGGAAGGGCAGTAGCGCGGCCCAGGGCTCCGTCCTGGACCGTAATTCGACGAACAGTAAAATGACCCTTCGGCCACCAGGCGGTGGGTCTCCGGGTTGGTCCAGGTCAGCCAGCAGGAGACCGAATTCCGGGGCTCGTCATGGAGGGTGGAAAATGGTATAGCCTCCGGCTGGCCGGGCTGTTCCTCCAGCCCGGCCAAATCAACGGTTGCAGCCTTCAGGCGGGGCGCGGTGCAGGTGGATAGGCGGCCCAGGCGGTGGCCCAGGCCAGCCAGGGACCGGCTTAAATGGTTGGCCGGCTCCTCCCCCAGCCGGCCGGCCGGTATCGTTTCACGGCCGCGATGGATACAGGCCCGCCAGAAGGTGCCGCCGGCCAGCACCAGGGCGCCGCCGACCAAGGATCGACCATCGGCCAGACGCAGGCCCACCGCCCGACCGTCCCGGGTCAAAATTTCAGCCGCCTCGCCGGCCAGGACGGTGAGCCCAGCATAGCCGGCGAGCATTTCCCGGGCCAGGCGGCTGTAATGGTTCCTGTCCACCAGCACCCGGGTGGAGCGGGCCGCCGGCCCCTTACTTTCACCCAAAATTCGGCACTGAAGGGCGGCCAGGTCGGCCCCCTGGCCGCAAAAGCCGCCGAGGGCGTCCACTTCCCGCACCAGACCGCCCTTGGCCGGACCGCCAAAGGCGGGGTTACAGGCCAGAATCCCGATGGTTTCCAACCTCTGAGTGACCAAAAGGGTGGCCGCTCCCATTCGGGCCGCAGCCCGGGCGGCCTCCAGCCCGGCCTGGCCGCCCCCCACCACCAGGACATCATGGGTCATGGTTTCAGCCAGGGCTCCATGAAATCGCGGACCGGGCCGCCAGCCGACAAATGGCTGATTAGGGCGCTGCCGAAGACGACCCCTTCCGGCTTCTCCGTTAGGTCCCGCAACTGGGCGGGCGAAGACAGGCCGAAACCTAAAACCAAAGGCAGACCAAAGGCCTGGCGGGCCCGCCGCAAAGTGTCCGTCACTTCCGGCGGCAGGCCTTCGCGCACTCCGGTGACCCCCAACACCGAGGCTACATAGACATAGCCACCGGCCCCGCCGGTGGCGTAGGCCTTCATCTTATCCAAACCGGTGTTGGGCCCGACCAGGGCGATAAGATCCAGACCGCGGGGTTGCAAGGCCGCCAACCAGGGACCGTTCTCCTCCAGGGGCAAATCCGGCACGATGAGGCCGGACACCCCGGCTTCTTGAAGTTTTTCAGCCAGAAGCCCCAAAGAGGCGGCCATAACGGCCCGGGCTTCCCCGCCCGGGAGGCTCCGGGCCGCCGTCGCCCAGCCGTATTGGATGAAGGGATTGACATAGCCCATAAGCACCATACCTGAGGACAATTGGCCCCGGCGCTGGGCCAGGCCATCAAAAATGTAATCCAGGCTGCCGCCGTTGGCCAAAGCCAGGCGGCTGGCCTCGGCCACCAGGGGGCCATCGGCCACCGGGTCGGAAAAGGGCACGCCTATTTCAATTATATCAGCTCCGTTGGCGGCCAGTTCCTCCAGGACAGTCCAAAACTCCTCCCGCCCGGGGAAGGCGGCCGGCAAAAATGGAATCAGGGTCAGGCGGCCGGCCAGCCGGTTGTTTTCCAAGATGGTAGTCAAGGTGGAAGCGCTCATAGGGTCAGCCCCCTTTTCTCCAAAGCCTCCTGGATGATGCCCAAATCCTTGTCGCCCCGGCCTGAAAGACAGACCAGGATCCGGCGGCCCGGTATGGCGGCGGCGTTTTTGACCACCCAGGCCAGGGCGTGGGCCGATTCCAGGGCCGGGATTATGCCTTCGGTCCGGGCCAGGAGCCGGCAGGCGCCCAGGGCCTCGTCATCAGTGGCCATCTCATAGCGCGCCCGACCCGTAGCCGCCAGGTGGGCATGCTCCGGCCCCACTCCCGGGTAGTCCAGCCCGGCGGAAATGGAGTGAGAGGGCAGCACCTGCCCGGCCTCGTCCTGGAGCAGCATGGAAAGCTGCCCGTGGAGAACGCCGGGCCGGCCCAAATTGAGAGGCGCGGAATTATGGCAGCCAGGTTCGCCCGTGCCGGCGGCCTCCACTCCGATAATGTTCACCCCGAAATCATCCAAAAAACGCCGGAATATACCGATGGCGTTGGAACCGCCGCCCACGGCGGCCACCACATAGTCCGGCAACTTCCCGGCGGCCTCCATGAACTGCCGGCGGGCCTCCAGGCTGATGACGGATTGAAAATGAGCCACCAGTTCCGGGAAGGGATGGGGGCCGGCCGCTGTGCCGAAGCAGTAATGGGTGTCGGTCTGATGGGCGATCCAATAACGGAGGGCTTCGTTTATGGCGTCTTTCAAGGTTTGGGCGCCATCGGTGACCGGGACGACCTCCGTGCCCAACAGACGCATCCGATCCACATTGGCTTTCTGGCGGGCCGCATCCACCGCGCCCATAAAAATTTTGGCCGTAAGGCCCAGGCGGGCCGCGGCCGCGGCCGTGGCCACCCCGTGCATACCGGCCCCGGTTTCGGCGATAAGATTCTTCTTGCCCATCTTTTTGGCCAGAAGAGCCTGCCCCAGGGTGTTGTTGATCTTGTGGGCTCCGGTATGGAGGATGTCCTCCCGCTTGAGATAAACCTGGACCCCCAGTTCCTCCGCCAAGGTCGGACAGAAGGTCAAAGGCGTGGGACGGCCGGCGAAGTTGCCCAGAAGGTCGTTCAATTCGCTTTGAAAAGCCTCCTGATCCAGAAAAGCGGCCATGGCCTCCTCAAGTTCCGCCAGGGGAGGGACCAGCAGTTCAGGCACGAAACGGCCCCCGAATTGGCCATAATACCCTTTCACGTTTGCACCTCATTTTCTCGAACGGCTTTCACCGCGGCCTCCACCAGCCGGCGATCCTTAAGCCCTGGCGCGGTCTCCACCCGGGAATTAAAATCAAAACCAGCCAGGCCGGCCGGCGGCCGGGCTGTGATGGCCGGAACCGAGGCGGCCTTAAGCCCCCCCGCCAATAGCCAGGGCTTAGGCGGCTTAAGGCCGGCCAAGAGGCCCAACTCCAAAGGCTGGCCGTGCCCGCCTCCGGCTGTGCCGGCATCAAAAAGAAAAAAAGCGGCCGCCTCGCCGAAGCCGGCCATTTCCCGGTCTAAATCCCCGGCGCAACGCTGAGGCCAGAAGACCTTGATGACCCGTTCCGGCCCTATAGCCCGGCAGAATTCAAGGTCCTGCCCCCCATGGAGTTGGGCCAGATCCAGGCGGGCCTCAACCATAATACGCCTCACCTCGGCCGGGCTTTGGTCCACGAAGACCCCCACCCGCCGGGCCGCCCGGGTTTCAAAACCGGCTATCTGGCCAGGGTCCACTCTCCGGGGACTGGCCGGATGAAATATGAAGCCCAGCCAATCCACGCCCAGTTCCGCGCACATCAAAGCGTCTTCGGCCCGGGTCAGGCCGCATATTTTCAGGCAAAAGCCGGACAATCCGCGCCTCCGTTTTTTCTCAATGCGTTGGTCAGGCGTTTCAAGGCCTCGGCCGGCTGCCTGTCCCGCATCAAGCTCGTGCCGACCAGGACCGCGGCAAATCCGGCCTCGGCCGCGGCGGTCAGTTCTCCGGGCCGGCTGAAACCGCTGGCGGCGATCCACAATTCCCCGGCCTCCGGCCCGCACCTCCGGGCCAGATCTAAAACCCGGTTCAAATCAACCGACAGATCCTTGAAATCCCGGGAATTGACCTGGATGATCGCCGCCCCTGAAGCCCTGGCCAAGTCCAGATCAGCTTCATCCATCACCTCCACCACGGCCTGGATCCCGAAACTTTCGGCCAGAAGCCGCAATTCCCGCAACAGGCTCACCTGGGGCGTCAATTTAACGATCAAAAGAATGGCCGCCGCCGGCAAAGCTGCCGTGGCCCGCACCTGGAGCGGGTCAAAGATGAAATCTTTGCGCAGGATCGGCAAAGCTAAGCGTTCGGCTCCGCCGTCCCAAGCCCGGGTGATGAAATTGCGGCGGCCCCGGAAACGGCTCTTTTCAGTCAGAACGGACATGGCCGCGGCTCCACCCCGGGCAAAGGCCAAGGCCGCCTGGTCGGGCCCGAGGGACAGATCCAGAACACCCCGGCTGGGCGAGGCTCTTTTGTATTCGGCGATGACGGCCAAACCCTGGTGGGCGGCCCGCCGGCGCAGACAGCCGGCAAAATCCAGCCGGAGGCCCAGATAAGGGGGCGGGAGAGAGCCGGACGCTGCCAGCCGTTCCAGGGCCTTGATTTCCAAAATTTTGGCTTTTTTAAAATCTTCGAACATACTCAAAAACACCACTCAAAAACCTCTTGACCTAATACCAAATTGCACCCAATCGGGATTGAATGACTTACCCCAGGACCCGACCGCCCGCCCCGCCTTCGACCGCCTCGCGGGCTTCTTTCAGGCAGAGGTCAAAGCTTTCCGCTCCCCGAAAAACATAGATGGCCAGGGCCACATTCAAGATCAACATATCCCTCATTGGGGCCGGTCCCCGGCCGGCCAGAAGTTCACGCAGCACCTTCTCGCCCTCGGCCGGGCCGCTGATGGTCAGGGCCTTAGGCTCACATGGCGAAAAGCCGTAGTCGGCGGGGTCGATGGTCGTTTCAGTGATTTTGTCTCTTTCCACCAGGATCACCATCGAGGGCCCCAGAGCGGTCATCTCGTCGTAATCGCCGGCCCCGCAGACCAGGGCGGTGAACTTGGTGCCCAAGAGGCGCTGGGCCTCGGCCATAAGAGGCAGGATAGTCCGGTTGGGCGCCCCAAGGAGACTGTAGCCGGGCCGGGCCGGGTTGACCAGCGGGCCCAGAATGTTGAAAAGGGTGCGGATGCCCAAATCTTTCCGCACCGGCATGATGTGCCGGAAAGAAGGATGATAGGCCGGGGCGAAGAGAAAAACAAAATTCCTCCGGGCCAGGGCTTCCGCCACCGCTTCCGGCGGCCGGTTCAAATCTTCCCCCAGGCGCTCCAGGACATCGGCGCTGCCGCTCTTGGAAGATACGGATCGGTTGCCGTGTTTGACTACTTTATAACCCAGGCCGGCCATGGTCAACGCGGCGGCCGTGGAACAGTTGAAGGTATAGTGGTTATCGCCGCCGGTGCCGACAATGTCCAGGAAAGGGCCCGGCAGGGGCGGCAGGGGTACGGCCCGGTCCAGCACGGCCCGGGCCGCCTCGGCCAGTTCCACCGGAGTTTCACCTTTGGCTCTCAGGCCCATCAACATAGCCCCGGCCTGGGCCTGGTTCAACTCACCGTCCAGAAGACGGGAGAAAAGGTGGGCGGCCTCATCCCGGCTCAAATTAAGATGGTCAGCCAGGTTTTCCATCAGCACCGGCAGGCGCAGAGCCATTTCCGGCCTCTCGGCCGTGACGATGGCGGTCGGAGGCGGAACGGTGGCGATTGAAACAACCTTCGCGGCCGGGAGAGCGGCCTGCCCGGGCTCCGGCCTCAGTATGTTCCAAGCCGTCTCGCCCCGGACCTCGATTTCTCGCCACATATTTTCCGGGTCGATCTCCTCGGCCAAAGGCCCGGCGACAGCCCAAAAGGCCCGACCGCCCCGGGCCCACCAGCCCTGGGTGGTTATACCTAAATCCAGATTGGCCCCGCCCTGGTCCAGACCCAGCCAACCCACGGCGCCGCCGTAAGGCCCGCGGGGTTCAGGCTCCAAATCATTTATCAGTTTCAAGGCTTGGATCTTGGGGGCGCCTATGGCCGCCCCGGCCGGAAAAAGCGCTTCCAGAACGTCCACTCCGTTCCGCCCGGAAGCCACCGCGGCGGCCAGGCGGGAAGTAAGACGCCGCAGTTTCTCGAAGCG
>JAITBV010000138.1 GCA_031283395.1 Candidatus Adiutrix sp. | reverse complement strand
CCCCACCAGCCAGGCCACCATGGCATTGGCCTTGAAGCCGGATTTTTGATGGCCCAGAGGGGCCCCGAAACGCCGGGTCCAGCCTTGCTCCTGAAAACGCCTGACAGCCGAAAGCACCGTCTCCTCCGTGATCCCCAGCTTGTCGGCCAGCTCGGCATAGGGCCGGGCCGAGTTCCCCAAATCGCCGCTCAAATGGTAAATTATTTTTTTTTCAATGGCGGTAAGGCCTGTCATGTCATTAATAAAGATGGACGCTGCCCGAGGCGGCCGGCAGTATCGAGACCCCGAGCCAGGTGAACATCAAAAGAACTAAGCCTATGGGCAGGGTCCAGAGAGTCAGGACCGGCCGCGTGTCCCTCAGCCGGAGATGGATGTATAACAAATAGGCGGCGGCGGTGACGAAGGCCCAGGTCTCCTTGGGGTCCCAGGACCAGTAATGGCCCCAGGCCTCCTTGGCCCAGGCCGCGCCGGAAACGAGGCCCAGCATAAGAAAACCCAGGCCGATGTAAACCACGTTGTCCAGAAAATCATAGAGCCGCGGGTCGGCTTGGCCCCGGGCCCTTTTCCGCAACTGGATCAGGCCGGCGACGGCGGCCACGGCCAGAATGGAATAGGAGAGCATATAGGTGGTGACGTGGGGGATGAAATAATAGCTCTGCAGGGCCGGCATCAGGGCCATGGAATGTATTTCCGGCTTCAGAAGGTTGATGGCCGCAAACAGGCTGGCCAGCCCCGCCGAAAAGGCCAGGAGCCAGGAATATTTCCAGTGGCGATAGGCCAGCCAGCCGGCCCCGGCCAGGAAGAACGAATACCAGAGGCGGGTCTCGCCCATGGTGCGCATGGGGGGCCGGGCAAGTTTCACCCACAGCCCGATTATGAAAACGGTGAAGACCAGAAGGCCCGCCGCCATGAATAATTCGGCCCGGGCGTTCCGGCGCCGAAGGGCGGCCCAGGCCGCCGCCACCCAGGCCAGTATGGCCACCGGGGCCAGCCAGTTGAACCAATACCAGGTCATCGCGATTTCACTCCACGCCCTTGGCAAATTAGGCCCAGGGCCCCCAGGGCCCACAGGGCCAGCCCGGCATAGGCGGCATACAGCCAGGGATCGTAAACCAATTCAAAGGAACTGTAGCTCGACATCCGGCCGGCCTGGTTGTCGTAACCGTGCTGGTATATAAGCCAGTCGCCGACGCGCAGGGGCTTGTTGACTTCCAGAACGGCCTCCGCTTCCCGGCCGTCCTGGGTGAAGACCTTTATGTTGGAGGCGAATCTCCTGGGCTCCGGCTGGCTCATGACCAGGACCGTGCCTTCATCCAGGACCAGGGGGGCGGGCGGCAGGAGCCTGTTGCCCGAAGTCACCCAGCCCTGACGCTCTTCGCCGGTTTTCCGGTTTTTCATCGAGACGTTCACCGCCTGGGTGGAGGCCGGCATGGGCGCTTCCTTGTATTGGCCTTCTCCGGCCGGCACGGCCCGGTAGATGTATTCCAAAAGGGTCAGGTCCCAATCCATAAGGCGGCTCTTGGGGTCATCGGGATCTATCTGGTAGAGCTTCGGCCGGCCCGGGGGCAGGGGCACCCCGGTCTCGCTGTCGATAATGGCCAGCTTGGGCGGATATTCCTCCATGTCGAACTTGTCGAGCCTGATGGCCAGGGGCAGTTCCAGCACCTGGTTGTCCCGGGAGAAGACCCGCCACTGTACGTCGCCTTCCTCGACATACATGATATGCCGGGCCCGGTCGGACGCCCCCAGGCCGGCCGCGGCCAGGACCAGCCACAAACCGGCGTGGTTCAGGAAAAAGACCGGGTTTTTGCGGATGGAGGTCAGGCGGCGGAAGGTGACCATGGCCAGGGAAACCAGGGTGGCCAGGTAGATAAGCATGAAGGGCCAGGACGAGGTCATCGTGGTGAAGCCCAGGCGCGAGATCAGGCCGCCCCCCGGGTGGGGCCGGGTGAACTGGGGCGTCAGGCCCATGAACAGGCTGAAGACCAGGAGGGCCAGGATAAGGGATACCGCCAGATGGACCCCGGACAGCCATTGCACCAGCCGGTATTTTTTCAGGCCCAGGCTCAGGGCGGCCCAGAGGATGATCAGGGCGGCCAGGCAGATATTGACCGGGTTATGCAGTAAAAAGGTGTTAAGCGGCCCGAGGATGAGTTGGAGCGCATAGCCGCCGCCGATCAGGGCCGCGGTCAGGGCCAGGCTTTCCCGGTACCGCCACGGGCCCTGCCACATTTTTTTATTGGTTTCCATCAGTAAAATTTGGTCTTTTCCCGAAAATTAAGAATAGAAAAGCGCCTGGTCTTCAAAATCCCAGGCGCTTTTCTGCCGATTACCTGAAAAGGATCAGATGCGGCCCTTGGCCTTGGCCTCTTTGATCCATCCGGGCACCACGTTTTTCATGAATTCAGCCTTCTGGGCCCTGAAGGTGGCCATATCCAGGCCGATGTATTCCTGGGCCTTGGCCTTGGTGGAAAGATCGGGCATTTCCACTTCGGTCACTCCGTAGGAGTAGAGAAGATCCTTCAGGACCAACTGGGCCTGGAGGGCCTTGTCGAGGCCGTGGGAGAGAATCCTCATGGTTTCGACCGGCGCGTGGAAGGAGGCCCCGTGGGAGGCGGTGCCGAAATCCCAACGCCAGTGGGCGGAGCGGATGAGCTTCCTGGCCGGTTTCAGTTCCTCGTCGGTGGCCCCGTTATCAATGGCGGCCTTGGCCATGACGTGGGCCTTGACCAGTTCGGGCTCCAGCCGGTTCCTGATCTCCAGGGCCTTGTCCTGCCGGTCATAGACGAACCTCTTCAGGTTCTCTTCGCTTTCCCGGTGGCAGGTCTGGCAGGCGGCGGCGACGTTCTTCAGGGGGCTCATCAGGTGATGATCGGAATACTTAAGGCCGCCCTCGGAAACGTAGGGCATATGGCAGTCGGCGCAGGACAGGCCCTTCTCGCCGTGCGGGCCTAGGAGGAAGATCTCGTAGTCGGGGTGCTGGGCCTTCAACAGAGGCGTCTTGCTCAGGGCGTGGGTCCAGTCGGCGAATTCGATCTCGTCGTAATACGCTTCCTGCTGCTCCATGGTTATGCCCTTGTCGAAGGGGAAGGTCACATGGCGATCAGGACCTTTGAAATAGTATTCGACATGGCACTGGGCGCAGACCAGGCTGCGCATTTCCTGGTTGGTGGCTTCCGTGATCTCCCGGCCCTGCCAGCGCTTGAAGGCCTCGGACAGGGAAGGCCGGGTGATGGTCAGCTTCATGGTGGTCGGGTCATGGCAGTCGGCGCAACCGATGGAATTGACCATTTCGGACCCCAGGGCGCTCCAGGGCGTCTTGTAATATTGCTCGACGCCGAGTTGCTGCATCATGCGGGGCACGTCCGGGGTCTTGCAGTTCCAGCAGGCGGCCAATTGGATGTCTTTCAATTCGCCCACGCCGGGAGCCCCGGTGCGCAGGGTGGCTCTCATGTCCTCAATGGTGTACCAGTGGCCCCGGGGCGCGTTATAGTCCCTGGAGAAGAGGTAGCCGGCCCAGACCGCCACCATTTCGGGACGGGCGGCCAGGACATCCTCGAACTTGTTGCCCAGGTGCTTGCTGCTGTAATCCATTTCCTTGGTTCTTTGCCAGGAATCGTATTCGCGGGGGTAGTTCAGGCCCCAGCGGTCATTGCGGGACTCCAAGGGGTTGGTTGAGAGTTCAACCTTTTTATTGTTGTAAATGGAGGCCACTTCAGCCCGCCTCACGGTGACGGTCGCGGCCAAAAGGCCTAAAATGACCACGCCCACCGCGACGCCGGCGAAAATCACAACGCCCAGTATCCAGGAACCGTATCTCGATGAGTAAACCGGGTTCATAAGCGCATCTCCCTTAATTCAGCATATTGTTGAGCCAGGCCGGAACGGGGGACTCCGGAAATGGGGCTATAGTGCCTGTGCTGGAAGCCAGGTGGCTGATGCTGGTGTGCGGAACCTGGGTGTGGCAGTCCCAGCACGCCTTGGCCTCGCCTTTCAGAACCTGGTCATAACCAACGTTCATTTTTGTGAATTCCGTCACCAGGGGCGAATGGCAGCGCACGCAGTTGTCCATGACGACTTCGCTGGTGCTCTGGCGCGCCCGTATCACCTGCGGTTCGTACCCGGCTGTGAAAACAGCCGCGTGATACAGACCGTCCACAGCCTTGAAGGCGTATTGGCGGAGCAGGTTGTCCTGGGGCAGATGACAGTCGTTGCAGGTGGCCCAGACCGCGTGGGAACTCTTGTCCCAGGCCTGGTAATATGTGCCCATGACGTGGCAGTTGAGGCAGGCGGCCGGCTCGTCCGAAAGATAGGCCCAGGCCCGGGAAACGTATAACGTGTAGCTCCCCAGGCCGACGAGCAGGCCGGCCAAAGCGAACATGGACCATAACCACTTGGATTCTTTGAACATTGTTCCGAAAGAATTCATGGATTCCGGCTCCTTTGGCCCTTTAAGTCGATAAAATCAACGGTTTGACAACAACTCGAAATGGTTGCGGCGGCAACTCAACAGCTTATCAGCCTTCAGCTTGGAAATGACTCCGGACATGGCGCTCCGGTCCACCGCCAGGTAGTCGGCCAGTTCCTGACGGGAGAAGGGAATGTCGAAGGAGTTCCCTCCGGCCAGCCGCGCCTGCTCCGACAGGAAAGACAAAAGTTTTTCCCGGGTCGAGGGCTGCGTGACATGGGTCAGTCTCCGGGTCAGGACAACGGCCTTTTCGGCCAGGATCAGGGCCAGGTTCCTGGTCATCGTGGCGTGAAAGGCGCAGGCCGGAGAACAGGTCGTAAAGATTTTCCGGCAGTTGATGAGCAGGATCTCGGAATCCTCCAAGGTCTGGACGCTGACCGGCAGCAACCCCCCGCCCAAGCAGGAGAACGCCTCGCTGAAAACCCCCCCGGGCTCGACGCGATCCACCAGCAACCGGTTGCCCCAGTAATCCTGCCGGAGTACCTGGACGGCCCCGGACAGCACCACGCCCAAGGCCTCGGCCTTCCCCCCCGTTTTGAAGACGAAGCCGTTTTTTTTGAAGCACTTCCTGGTCCCACCCAGACATTTCAGCAGGGCCGGCCTGTCGGCTTCCGCAATATCCGAAAACAACGGACATTTTGACCAAACTGAACCTTTCAACTCGGCCTTTTTCAATTTTTGTTGTAAATGCAACAGACAACTTAAGCCCAGTTTAATCGTTTTGGAGCCAAAAGTCAAGCCTTCCGTCGTTAATTTTTTTATGGCGGAATATACTGAAATTATTAATGAAGTCTGGTTTGGAATTAAAGCGCCCGCAGCGCCGCCTATGGCGCCGGCTGGCAGGCCGGACAGAGGTGGGTGCCGCGGCCGCCCGCCGTAAGTTTCACGATGGCCGTTCCGCAGACCGGGCAGGGCCGGCCGGCCCGGCCGTAGACCTGGTGACGGCCCTGGTAGGTCCCGCCCCCCTTCAGGCCCTGGTAGTTGCTGGTGGTGGAACCCCGGGCGGCTATGGCGGCCCTGAAGATGGCCCTGGCCTTTCGGAGCAGGCGCCCGGTCTCGGCCCGGCTGAGGCCGGCCGCGGAGGCCAGGGGGGAGAGGCCGGCCGCGAACAGGCTTTCATCCACGTAGATGTTGCCGAAGCCGGCCACGGTGGTCTGGTCCAGGAGGGCGGCTTTCAGGCGGCCCCGGCGGGCCGTGAGCCGCCGGTAGAATTCCTCGTCGGTCACGGTCAGGGGGTCGGGTCCCAGGTCCAGGTCTTCCAGGAAGGCCTCGAACCCGGCCTGGTCAAAGGCCCGGAGGCGGCCGAACTTGCGGATGTCCCGGTAGAGGAGGGCCCCGGTTTCCGCCGGGCGCCCGGCCAGGCGCAGGGCCGCGTGGATATGCCTGGGCCAGGGGCCCTTCGCCGGCCAGGGCCCCAGTTGGAACTGGCCGGTCATTTTCAGGTGGACCAAGAGGTGGGCCGGACCCGAGGCCTTGGCCAGGCGGAAATGGACCCATTTGCCCAGGCGGCGGACTTCCCCTATTTCGGCCCCGGCCAGGCGGCGGCGGAAATCGTCCGTTCCGCCGGCAACTATCTTTTCGCAGCCGATGGCGGCCTCCGTGATGGTCAGGCCGCGCACGGCCTCGTTAAGGTCGGCGGCGATGGTCTGGACCTCGGGCAGTTCGGGCACGCTTATTGCTCCCGGTATTCGGCCAGGAATTTTTTCAGGCCGGCGGCCAGGGCGGATATTTCCGGGGCCGGCCGGACGGCCAGGCGCAGATAGCCGGGCCGCAGGCCGTTGAAGTTCCCGGCGTCGCGCACCAACAGGCCGTTCCAGAACAGGGAGTCGATGAGCTTGCGGGAATTGTATTCCGGCTCCAGGCGCCAGAGCAGAAAGTTGGCTTCCGAGGGATAGATCTGGCCCAGGTCCAGGGCTTTCAGTTCCCGCACCAGGTGGCGGCGGAAAATTTTCACGCCCTTGAGGGTGGATTCCCGGAAATTTTTCTGGGACAGGCAGAAAAGGCCGGCGGTGACGGCCGGGCTGGACAGGCTCCAGGGCGCGGTCTCGGCGGCCAGCCTGGCGGCGGCCTTGGGGTTGGCCGCCAGGTAGGCCAGCCGGAGGCCGGGCAGGGCGAAAATTTTGGTCAGGGACTTCATCACGATGAGGCGAGGCTGTTCCGCCACCTGAGGCACCAGCGTGCGGCCCTCCTCGGTGAAATCCAGAAAGGCCTCGTCGACTATCAGCCAGGCCGACAGGCGGCGGCACTCCTGGACCAGGCGGGCCAGCACTTCCGGGGGGACGAGGCGGCCGGTGGGATTGGCCGGGTTGGCCAGGAAGACGGCGTCAGGCTTGCGGCTCAGGACCCGGTCCACTGTGTCCTGGTCCACCTGCCAGCCGGCGCTCTCCGAGGCCAGGACATACTGGTGGCCCAGGCCGGCGGCCGAGAGGGCGGCCTCGTACTCGGAGAAGGCCGGGCCTATGATGACCGGGCGGCTGAGGCCCAGGGCCCGGGGCAGGAGGTGGAACTGGGGGGTGGACCCGGCCCCGGCCAGGAAGTGGTCGGGGGTCAGGCCGTGCAGGTCGGCTATTATTTTCAGGAGGCTTTCGGCCCGCACTTCCGGGTAGTGGAGGATCCGGTCGAAGTCCTCGTCGAGGGCTTTTTTCAGGCCCCGGGGCGGGCCCAGGGGATTGATGCTGGCGGAGAAGTCGATCATATCCCGCCAGGAGCGCCCCAGTTGCCGGGCCGCTTCAAAGATGCGCCCGCCGTGGCGCCGCGGATCGGTTTCCGCGTTGACCGCCGCGGCCAGGGAGGCTTTTAGGGGGACGCCGACCATGACAGTTTCCTCACCAGCCCCAGCGGCCGGTAAAAATGGCTATGACTGGCAGCACGGCGGCCAGCATCAAAAGGGCGGCCCTGATGACCAGGTTTTCGGCGGCGGCCGAATGTTCCGGGCCAGGTTCGCCGCCTTCGGGATAAATGATCGGTTTGGCCGAAGTCCGGCCGCCGTAGGTCGAAGGCCCGCCCAGCCACAGGCCCAGGGCTCCGGCCATGGCCGCCTCGGGGCGTCCGGCGTTGGGGCTGGGGTGAAGGGCCCCGTCGCGCAGGTAAGCGCCCAAGGCCGCCCGCCAGGGGAGCCCCGAGAGGCGGGCCGCGGCCACCAGGAGCCAGGCCGACAGGCGGGCGGGGAGAAAGCCGGCCGCGTCGTCCAGCCTGGCCGCGAAGCGGCCCAGGTGCAGATATCGTTCGTTCTTGTAGCCTATCATGGAATCCAGGGTGTTGACCGCCTTGTAGCCCCAGGCCAGGACCGGCCCGCCCAGGGCCAGGTAGAACAGGGGGGCCACCAGGCCGTCGGAAAGATTTTCGGCCAGGGTCTCGATGAGGGCCCGGCGGACCCCGGCTTCCGACAGGCCCGCCGTGTCGCGGCCCACCACCAGGGCCAGCCCGGCCCGGGCTTCCGGCAGATAGCCGCCCCGGAGGGCCTTTTCCACCCGCCAGGTCTGTTGATACAGGTCACGCAGGCAGATCAGGCCGTAAACCAGGTAGAGGGCGGCCAGGGCGTGGACCGGGCCGCCGGCCAGGGCGCCGAGGCGGAGGACCAGGGCCGCGCCGCCCATGGCTATGGCCGTCACGGCCAGGGCCAGGACGGCTCCGGCCATAAGCAGGGCCCCCGGGCCGCCGGCCAGGGCCCTGGCCCAGGCTTCCCCCCTGGCGATAAGCCGGCCGATGAAACGCACCGGGTGGGGCCAGGAAGGCGGGTCCCCCCAAAGCCAATCGGCCAGGAAGGCCAGAAGGGTCAGGCCGGCGGAGAGGAGCAAGGTCCGGTCTCCTAGGGCTGGTAGATGTATTTCAGGCTGAGACCGGGCTTAAGGCCCTGGGGCAGGGGCAGGTCCAGCCGGCCCCGCAGGAGGTCCCACCAGCCCGGCCGGCCGTCCCGGATGCTCAGATTGGGCCGCTCGCCCCCCTTCAGGACCAGGCCGCCCAAGGCCGCCGCCCGCCTGACCGCCTCCTCGAAGCCGCCCAGTTCGTCCACCAGGCCCAGCCTTTGGGCCTCAGCTCCGCTGAAAATGCGGCCGTCGGCCAGACTGCGCAGTTCCTCGGGCTTGAGCTTGGGGCGGCCGGCGGCCAGGTCTCCCAGGAACTGTTCGTAAACCTCACCCACCATGGTTTCCAGGAGCCTGGTCTCCTCGGGCCGCATTTCCCGGAAGGGGGAGCCCATATCCTTGAAAGCCCCGCTTTTGATGGTCCGGCTTTTCAGGCCCACCTTGTCCATGGCCTCGCCGAATTCCACGGTCTGCAGAATGACTCCGATGGAGCCGGTGATCGTGCCCGGGTTGGCCAGGATGAGATCGCCGCCCGCGGCCACATACAGGCCGCCGGAGGCGGCCACCGAGCCCATCGAGACGACCACCGGTTTTTTAAGGGCCTTGACCGCCCGGTATATCTCCTGGCAGGGGGCCACGGCCCCGCCGGGGGAGTTTATGCGCAGGACCACGCCCTTGATGTTGTCGTCGTTCTGGAAATGGCGCAGGGCCGCGGTGGCCCAGAGGGAGTCGAATATCTCCTCTTCCAGCATAAGGACGCCCACGCTGGGTTCCGAGGCCCGGGCGGACTTGACGTCCACCGAATCGGCCAGGCGGCCCAAGGTGTAAACGCAGCCGCCGATCAGGCCCAGCCCCAGGAGCAACACGGCCAGGGGCCAGTTCATGGCCCCGTCTTTTTTGGGAGCGGGCGGGCGGGCGGCCGCTTCGCGCCCGGCCCGGACCTGGTTTTGATAGACCTGCCAATCTTCCGGAGTCATGTGCCTTTTCCCTTGAATAAGAAAAGCCGCCGGGGGCGATT
>JAITBV010000134.1 GCA_031283395.1 Candidatus Adiutrix sp. | reverse complement strand
TCCGGCGGCGGATTTGGAGGCGTCAGGGCCGGGAACGGACCTGGTCTTGAGCGGCGTTTCGGCCCGCCTGGCCTTCTGGCTGCCAGCCGTAGTCTGGCCGGCCCTGGTTCTGGGCGTCTGGTTCTTCTTCTATCGCCGCCGTAGCCGGGATTGACCTTGGACCCGGCCGATCTGCCCCGGCTTTTTCAGGCTTCCCTGGAGACCCTGGAACCCGCCTGGCGGAACGGTAAATTCCTGGTGGCCTATTCCGGCGGTCTGGATTCCACAGCTCTGCTTCAACTGACGGCCCGGCTCCTTCCCCCCGCCCAGTCGGCCGCGGCTCATCTTAACCACGGCTGGCGCGGCCCGGCCGCGGATCGGGACCAGGCCTTCGCCGCCCGTGCGGCCGCGGAATTGGGCCTGGCTTTTTTCACGGAAAAGGGTGATCCGGCCGGCTTGGCCCGGCGCCGTAAAAAAGGTCTGGAAGAGGCGGCCCGCCTGGTCCGTTACGATTTTCTGGCCCGGGCCGCCCGCGACTGGGGGGCCGATTTCGTCCTCACCGCCCACCAGGCCGACGATCAGGCTGAAACCGTGTTGATGAACCTATTAAGGGGCGCGGGGCCCGGCGGCCTGGCCGGCATCCCCCCCCGCCGGTCTCTGGACGGTCGTCTGGCTGTTTTGCGGCCCCTTCTGGCTTTCAGCCGCGAGACTCTAAGGGCCTGGCTTACGGCCCGCGGCCTGGCCTGGCTGGAAGATGAATCCAACCAGGATACGCGCTTTTGGCGCAACGCCGTTCGGGGGGAGCTGCTGCCGGGCCTGAAAAAATGGAACCCTCGCCTGTTGGAGTCCCTGGGCCGTTCGGCCGCGATCCTGCGGGCCGAGGAGGATTTCTGGCGCGACCACCTGGCCGAACTCTGGCCGCGGGTGGTCAGGGCGGAAAGCCCGTCTGAAATTGAAATGGACCGCCGCCTTTTGGCCGTCCTCAGCCTGGCCGAGCGCCGGCGTCTGGTCTATGCGGGTCTGACCGGAATCCAGAGAGCCCTGGGCCTCGTAAACGAGCCCGTCACCTTCGCGTCTGTGGATACGGCCCTGGGCTTGGCGGCCTTGGAACGCCATCGGGGACTGGATCTGCCGGGAGGGGTGCGGGCCTCGGCCGAAGGCCCGGTTCTGCGCCTGGCCGTGGCTTCCCGGCTGGCCGCGCGGGGAAGCGGCGCGGTTTAGGAAGGGGGCGTCTGGAAATAAGGTCTGGGGGGCAGCTTGAAGTAGGGTCCGTAAAAATCAGCCACCGGCCCGCCGCAGCCCCCGGGATAGACGCAGGCTTCCCGGAGGCTCAACTGGGGGGTTACGCCCTGGCAGAAGCCCATGACCGTTATGCTGGAGCCGGTGCGGTAACGGTTGATCTTCACCGCCTCCCAATCCCAGAAGTAGACGACCAGGGGGCGGTTATTGCCCGTATCGATGGTGATGAAGGCGTAGAGCTTGTCCTGGTGGAAGTTCCAGACGCGCTGGGGCGGGGTGATGGTGCGGATGCGCCCGGTGACCACCAGGAGCTTGCCGGTGTATTGGGCATCGGCCCAGTGGAAATTGCTCCGGTAGTCATTGGCCAGCTTTACGGGCGAAACCGGGAGGGGCTCCATGAAGTCCATCTGGGCCGGGGCCGTTCCCGCCCAGCCCGCCAGGACCATTAAGAGCCCGGCCATGAGACGGGCGCGGAAAACCATGGTCAACTTTCGAGGTGCTGGCTGTAGTAGAGCATTACCCGGTTGACGTAGTTACGGGTTTCAGGGAAGGGCGGCACTTCATTGTTGAATTTTCTCATGGCTTCCTGGCCGCAGTTGTAGGCGGCCAGGGCCAGTTTTTCATCGTCATTGAAGGACTGCAGAAGTTTTTTAAGGTGTCTCACCCCGGCCTCCAGATTCATCTTGGGGTCCAGGAGGTTATGGACGCCTTCGGCCCGGGCGGTGGAGGGCAGGACCTGCATCAGGCCCACCGCGCCTTTGTGGGAGACGGCCGTGGGGTCGAATCTGGATTCGGCCTGGATGACGGCCTTGACCAGGAGCGGGGAGACCTGGTGAGCCCGGGCGGTCGCCTCGATCAAGTCTTCAAATTCTTCCGCGGCGGAACTGAAGGCCACCTGGGGTCGGACCCGGCCGCGAAGGTCGTCCAAAAGCCCTGGTTTGGGAGTCAAAATGGCCGCTTCCTCCGCCTCCGGCGGGCCTGGCCCGACGGCCGGCTTGGGGGAGGCCTTCAGCGCCCTGGCCGCCCAGAGGCCGGTTTCTTTTTCCGGAACCCGGAAGGCCGGGGAGATGGCTTGGGGGGGGGGCCACAGGCTGGCCAGGCTCCGGCTGTTCTCAGCCAGGGCCAGGGGCAGGGCCAAGGCTCCGGCCAGGGTCAGACCGGCCAGCCAGGCCAGGGGTTCCGGGAGAAAGGTGTTTTTTTGCGACATGGGCCCTGGTTCTCCGTTCTCCTGTTCCCGGGGGACGGTGGGGCTGTTCGACTGCTCCAATCATTATTAACTCAATCGGTCTGAAAGTCAAGAACTCCACAGGTCGGCCAGGTCCGGCAGCGCGGCCTTGATTTGCCAGGCTCCGGCCGCCTGGAGTTCCTCGGGGTTTCCGCCGCCCTCCAGAATACCCACGCCGCGCACTCCGGCCCGGGCGGCGGCGGTCATATCCGAAGGGGCGTCGCCGACGAAGATGGTTTGATCCGGGTCGGCCTGGAGCCGTTCCATGACCAGCCGCAGCATATCCGGGGCCGGCTTGGGGCGAAGCACTTCCATAGCTCCCACGGCGGAGTCGAAGTAGGGGGCCAGGCCTACGGAGGCCAGGGCTTCCCAAGGGCGGTCCCGATTAGTGGCCAGGGCCAAGCTCAAGCCTTTTTTCTTCAAATCATTCAAGAGATCAATGGCGCCGGGGGCCAGGG
>JAITBV010000131.1 GCA_031283395.1 Candidatus Adiutrix sp. | reverse complement strand
GCTGCCTGGGGGGAAGTAGAGCATTTCTTGGAGGTCTTTCGGAACCGATTGGTTAATTTTTAAAAACTTGTTGATGATTTCGCCTTTTTCCGTAAGAAATCCGGTCATGACTTCTTTGGCCGCCTGTTCGACCAGCTCCCGGGTCGGCGGGGCCGAAGGCGGCGCGAGCAGCTTGGCCAGAATCTGTCCATTCACTTCCGGCATATTAGCCACGGTCCGGCCGACATCGGTCGGCAGTTTCATTTTTTCAGCCAGATCCGCGCCCCAATTCTCTTTCTCCGCGCGAGGCTCCAACAGCCAGACGCCAAGAGCTCGGTGGCGCTCCAGGGGCTGGCTCAGGCTCAGGCCGCGTTCGGTGCAGAAGTCCAGAAAGGCTTTGGCCCTGTCAGGGGTGATTTCGCCGGCGCGGGCCATTTCCACCAGGCTGTTAAAGATGGCCGGAACCTTGTCTTGGGGCAGAGTTCCCAGGGTATTGGGGTTGCCGGCCAAGGCGGGCATCAAGGCCAGGGCCTTGGGCGCCAGAGTAAAGTTCAGGTTCTTGGTCTCGCCCGAGAAGAGCTTTTCGGAATATTCCCGGAACTCGTCGGTTGCCCTGATCATATCGACGGCCTTATCCAGGTAGCCTTGAGACACGCCGGCTTTCCGGCAGGCGCCGCGCAGGAGACCGGGCAGGAGATTTTCCTTATAATAATCCCGCAAAGCCTTGGCTTGTTCCGTCTCCGTTTTCAAGGGCAATTGATGGCTGGCCGTGAAGATGGCGAAATCTTTGGCGAAGCCTTCCGGTAAAACGCCGGATCTCACCAAGGCCCGCCCCACCTGGAGCGTATTGAGCGTATCCAGATCGGCCTTCAGAGCCTCCACCTCCCCGACGGTCAGAGCTGTGCCCGAGGCCAGTTTTTGGGTGAAAAAATGTTTTATGGCGCTGTCGCTTAAGAGGTTTTTGAATTCGGGGTGGCTGGCCACGGCCTGTTTCAGCCTTTCCACCGAGGCCCTGTTTTCCGCCTGGCGGGGGCCGGAAAAAAGCCGCGCCAGGCGGCCCAGGCCGCTGGCCTTGCCCAGGGTATCGTCCTGTCGAAGATACAAGGTCTGGTCAGGCTTCATATTTCCAGTTTGGTTGACTATGGTGTTAAGGCTGAGGTTCATGGCGGTCTTCTCCTAAATCGCTTGAGGCTCTAAGCGCGGAACTGCGTGGCGGCCGCGGCGGCGTTGGCTTCTCTTTCGTTCAACACGGCCTGTTGCTGCCGGATCGTCTCCTCTTCCGCCTGACCGTTCAGGCGGCTCAGTTCTTCGCGCCAGGTGGCTGCGGCTGAGACCAGGTTGTCCGCGGCGTTGATAAAATCTTCCGGGCTCAGACCGTCAAAGGGCAGGAGCAGATTGAGCCCGACCATATTGCTGCCCGCGTCGAAGCTTAAGGCCGCTCCATGGGTTTTGGACAGAAAGAGGTTGGCTTCCAAAAGGGAGGCGAACACTTCCCCGCGGCGAAAAACAGTGGGCTGGCCCACTTCGGCATAGAATAATATCCTTCTGCCAGCCTCCAGCCACTGGATGAGGATGGCCCCTTCTTCCTGGGGCAGGAAGAGGGCGCCGTCGGACGGGGCTTCCAGTTCGACGCCGAGGGTTTGAGACAGGGCTTTGACGAAAGGCTGAAAAGACTGGGACATTTGCGGTTCTCCCTGATTTGGATTATTTTTGCAGGTAAGGAAACTTTTCAAAAAGTTCCTGAGCGTAAACGAAGAGGGAGCCGCCGAGCCAACTCCCGATTAAGGCGATGGTGACAATGACGCTGATGAGCTTGATGGCGAAAGAAAGGGTTTGCTCCTGGATCTGGGTCACGGCCTGGAGAAAGCTGACCATAAGCCCGGTCAGGGTGGCCACCACTATGGGGGGCAGGGACAAGACCAGGACCAGGATCAGGGCCTGCAGGGTGAAATCCAGAACCTGGGTTTCGTTCATGGTTTAGCCTTCCACTTTCAGGTGTAACTCAGAACCAGACCCTCCAAAAGCTTGGTCCAACCGTCCAGAAGGACGAATAAGAGGAGCTTGAAAGGCAGGGAAATGGTCATGGGCGAAACCATCATCATGCCCATGGCCAGGAGAATGTTGGAAATGACCAGGTCGATGACTATGAACGGCAAATAGAGCAGAAAGCCTATTTGAAAGGCCCTGGTCAGTTCGGTTATGGCGAAGGCCGGTATCAGGACGATGAGGCTTTCCCGGTCCAGCATCTCCGCGAATTTTTGGGGCCAAAGTTTTTGGGCCGTGCGCACGAAAAATTCGGCCGAGTTCCGGTCGGCGTGACGGGCCAGAAAAGATTGGAGCGGCCCTTTGAGCTGATCCGCCATCTCCAGGGCGCTTTCCAGAGCCAGAGGTGAAGGCGGAGGATTTTTTTTGAACAGTTCCCAGGTCTCCAGGGCCGCGGGGGCCATGATGTAGAAAGTCAGAATAAGGGCCAGGCCGTTTATGGCCATGTTGGGCGGGGTCTGCTGCACGCCCAGGGCGTTGCGCACCAGGTTCAGCACCACCACCACCTTGATGAAGGAAGTGGCCATCATGAGAACGAAAGGGGCCAGGGCCAGTAAGGCCAGCCCGGCAATCATGACGATGGGATCAGCCATCAGCGCTTCCTTAGGGTTTCAAGCTGCGCAGGCGCACGCCCACGCGGCCGGCCACATCCAGAAGTTCACCCGTGCCCACGACCCGGCCGGCCACCCGAATGGTCACCGGGCTTTCCACGCTCCGGCCCGTTTCCAGCACGTAGCCGGGCTTAAAGGCCCGGATGGCGGCCAGGGGCAGGGTCAGGGAATCCAGTTCCAGAAGCACCGGCACAGCCACTTCGTCAATAAGTTCTTCGGGCAGTCTTTCGCCTGACTCGGAAACTTCAGGCCGCTCTTGATCCGCCGCTTCGGCCGTATTTTCCGGGGCCGGATTTTCTGCGTTCATTATCCGCCATCCTCCTAAGGTGAAGGCTGAGCCTTGGGCCCGGCCGGAAATCAAAAGCTGACCGCCGTCGGCCAAGGCGAGGCTCAGCCGAGGTCCGCCCAGGCTTCGGGGAAAATAGTCGTCCGGGAACAGGATGTCACCGGGACGCAAAGATCTCAATTCCATCAGCGTCAGGGTTCC
>JAITBV010000248.1 GCA_031283395.1 Candidatus Adiutrix sp. | reverse complement strand
CCGTCGGCCGCGTTGCGGATGCCCTGCTGCATGGTGGCGATGTCCGCCCGCATGAGCTCGCGGATGGCCAGGCCCGCCGCGTCGTCGGCGGCCCCGTTGATGCGGAGGCCAGAGGAGAGTCTCTGGACGCTGGTGCTGAGGCGGTCGTAAGTGTTGCCCAGAATACGGGCTGTGTTGGCCGCCATCATGTTGTTGTTGATTACGAGTGCCATGATGTTCCGTCCTTTCCTACCCAAAGAGATGATCAGCGCGGAGGTAATTGGGTCAGCCCTTCACGCGCCGGGCCAATTTTGTTCGACGGAAGTTGAACTTCCTTCGAGACTCTTATCGACTTTTTTGGAAAGACCTTTAATTTTTTTATTATTTTTTCGCAAATTTTTAAAAATCACTTTAGGTTGGCAATTATTTTTTAATATTTTTAATGTGTTATTTGAATAAACTCAATTAAACCTGGCCCCCGGCTTTGAGGCGAGCCTCTTCGCCGGGGTGAGGGCTGGAGGGGAAGCCGGGGTGGCGGCCCGGTGTCCGTCATTCCGGCGGAAGCCGGAATCCATATATATAATGTGAACAACCCGCCGCTCCCGGCCGATAAAAGAAGCAGAGCGGCCAAAGGCCGCCGAACCGCTTGTCGGGAGCCGCCATGACCGCTCTTTGGGTTATCTGTGGCCTTGTGGCCGGGCTCTTCATCTTCCAGGCCAGGGAAAACCGCCGGCTCAAGAGGCTGATCCACAGCCTTTCGACCCGGCTGGACCGGCAATCGACCCGTCTGGACCGCCAGTCGGCCCGCCTTGACCGGCAGAGCGAAGCGCTGGCCCTCCTGGAAACTCGGGTCGCCCGGGATGTTCCGCCCGAGGAGGCCGAGCCCGAACCGGCCGGGCCCGCGCCGGTCGAAGCCGGAGCGCCGGAAACCCCACAGCCCGCCCCCCCGGTCCCGCCGCCTCTGGCCGAGCCCCTACGAGCCCGGCTTATCCCGTCCTGGCCGACCTTGGCGGCCCTCCTGGTTCTCGGCCTGGCCGCCGGCTTTCTGGTTTGGTTCAGCCTCACCCTCGACCGTTTCCCGCCGGCCCTCCGGCTGGGGGCCGTCCTCCTGGCCGGCCTGACCAGCCTGACCCTTGGGCTTTTGACCTGGGGAAAACGTCCCGGCCCGGGCCTGGCCCTGGAAAGCTGGGGCCTGGGGCTGATGGGCCTGAGCCTGGCCGGCACGGTCTGGTTCACCGGGCTTCTCTCCCCGGCTTCGGCCCGGGCCGCCCTTTCGGCCTTGGGGGCCTTCGCCGCCATCCTGGCCTTGAAACAAAATTCGGCCCGCCTGAGCCTCCTGGTCCCCCCGGCCTTTCTAGGTCTGTGGGCCACCCTGGACCCGGACTGGAGCGACCTGGCCCGGACCGCGGCCGGGGCCGGGTCCTTCTACCTGGCCCTGAGCCTGGCCACCGGCCGTTCAACCCTCGCCGCCCGGCGTCCGATCCCGGCCCTGGCCCTGGCTTTTTTCAACCTGGCCCTGGCCGGCCGCCTTTTCGCCGCGCCCCCGGGGAATCTTTCGCCCTGGACCGGCCTCAGCCTGGTCTGGAGCCTGGAAGGCGCCGCTCTGTTCTTTCTGGGCCGGCCGCGCTTCGGCGCCCTGGGCTTGGGCCTGGCCCTCCTGGCCGCCCCCTTCATTCCCGACCGCTTTGCCGGGGCCCCGGTCAGTCAATTTTTAATGGCCTCCACGGTCCTGGGCGGGGCCTTCTTCCAGGCCGCGGCCAGAACGGCGAAAACCAAGCCCTTTCTGGTCGCCCTGGGCCTGGCCTCCTGGCTGGTCGGCTCCCTGGCCTCGGTCCGGGGCCTGGCGGAGGCGCAGGCGGAACCGTTTTTCATCCTCAACTGGCTCCTGATCGTCTGGAGTGTTTTCAGCTTCGGCCTCTGGCTGGCCGGCCGGCTCGCTCCGGGCCTTCTGATTTCCAGGCGCCCGGGCTCGCCCTCCTTACTGGTCCTGGCCCATATCCTGCCCCTGATACCGGCCCTGCCCCTGGCCCTGGGCTTTGTCTGGTCCTTCCTGGGGTTGGAATTAAACGGCATGTCAGGCGGGATGGACCCGGCCGCCTGGGCCATCTGGAGCCTGGCCCAAGGTCTGGGCCTGGCCCAGGCCCGGCGGCTGACCCCGGTGGCGGCCTGGAGCAACACTTTCCTCCTTATCCTGACCCTGGCCCTGAGCCAGGCCGCCGCGGCCCTGGTCAAGACCAGCCCGGCCTTCATCCAGGATATGGGGCGCCTGGCCGTCCTTCTCGTTGTCCTGGCCCTTTGCGCCCGGCCGCCCCGGCTGGCCCTTTTTCAAGAACTCCATCTCTGCCGGGCCGCCGGCCAGGTATTGAGTTGCCTGGCCCTGTGGCGGGGCCTGGCCCTGATCCTGGACCCGGCCGACCGGCCCGGCTTTTTCGGCTTCCTGCCCCTTTTGAACCTCACCAACCTGGCCCAGGCCGCCGCCTTCTGGCTGCCGGTGGTCTTTCTCCGGCGCCTCTCCGCCCCGGATCGCCCCCCGGCCCTGAATTTCTTTCAAGGCCTTTTGCTTTTTATCTGGCTTAACGTGGCCCTGGCCCGGACAGTCCACCACCTGGCCGGAGTGCCTTACCAGTTCGGAGCCCTCTTCGGTTCCACGATTTTTTGGGCGGTCTGCGCCGGGGTCTGGAGCGGGTTGGGCCTGTGGGCCTGGGGGGGCCGCAGGCCCCTTGATCCGAGGGACAGTGAGTTAAGGCGGGAGCCGATCTCCGGGAGCGGAGTTGTAGCCAGGGGGCCGCAGACCCCTTGATCCGAGGGATGGTCTGGGAAACTAATTTTCCGTAAGTCCTCCCGGAACCGGCTTTTTTTTCCCGTCCGCTCCAACCCGATCAATAATTTTTTCCAATAAAATCAACTTACTATAAAATTTAAAGCCCTGGCACGGCTATTGCTTCATTATTGCCGGGCGACCAGGTTTGACCCTCTGGCGTCCTTTCCAGTGAGGTGAGGCATGACCTTTAGTTCAATGTATATAGCCGCCACCGGCATGATCGCCTTCGGCACGGGGATGCAGACCATCTCCAACAACCTGGCCAACATTGAAACCAACGGTTTCAAGACCATGCGCACCAACTACTCCGACCTTTTCAGCAAGGACCTCTTCACCACCGCGCCCTGGCCGCAGCAGAAGGGGCATGGGGCCCAGGTCCAATCCATCCAGTCCATGTTCACCCAGGGGGCCTTCAGGATCACCGAATC
>JAITBV010000087.1 GCA_031283395.1 Candidatus Adiutrix sp. | reverse complement strand
GCTGGTGGTGACCCACGAAATGGGCTTCGCCCGGGAAGCCGGGGATCTGATTGTCTTCATGGACCAGGGCCGGATTCTGGAGGAAACCCCAGCCGAGGAATTTTTCCGCAACCCTGCTTCAAGCCGGGCCGGATCATTCATCAACAAAATTATTGAGAGTGGCGCGGGCCGTCCCTGGCCGGCCGACGAATAAAGAAAAGGAGCTCAATTATGAGGCTTAAAAGAATCGCCGCCCTGGCCGCCGTTCTCCTCCTGGCTCTGCCCGGCGCGGTCCGAGCCCAGTTGCCGACGCCGGAGGTGGCCCAAGCCTGGCGGAATAATCCTTGGGTGGGCAAGATCAAAGAGCGGGGGGTCCTGAAAGTAGGATTTGACACCTTCGTGCCTTGGGCCATGAAGAACAAGAAGGGCGCTTACGTGGGCTTTGAAATTGAAGTGGCCCTGGCCCTGGCCGATGACCTGGGCGTGGCCGCCGAGTTCGTGCCCACCGCCTGGGACGGCATCATCCCGGCTTTGTTGACCTCCAAATTCGACGTCATTATAGGCGGCATGGGCATCACCGAGGAACGCCGGCAAAGGGTGGCTTTCACCGATCCCTACGAATTTTCCGGGATCGGCATCGCCGCTTCCCGGATCTCGGCCCCCGGCCTATCGTCCCTTTCGGATTTCAACAAAAAGAATATCGTGGTGGCCGTCAAAGGAGGCACCACCGCGGCCATAGCGGCCAAGGAACTCCTGCCCGAAGCCACCATTGAGGCCTTCGACACCGAAGGCCAGACCATGCAGGAACTCCTCAGCGGCCGAGCCCAAGCCATCCTGGCCGGGGCGCCTTTTCCGGCCGACCTGGCCGCCCGCAACCCGGACCGTATTTATGTGCCCATTTCAGGAACTCTGACCCAGGAACCCATCGGTATGGCTCTCAACCCGCGCGATACCGAAGCTCTGCCCGCCTTGAACGCCTGGATCGGATCACGCCAGGCCGGCGGCTGGCTCAGTGACCGCTGGAGCTACTGGTTCGAAACTCTGGACTGGGAACCGAAGGTCCGCTAAAGCGGACGATCCGCCTTGAAGCCCCGGCCTCCTAATACCCGGCCCCAATTAGCCCGCCGCAATTTCGGGCCGAGAGACCTGCTCTGGCTCTCGGGCCTGGCCCTGGTCCTGTTCTGGTTCTGGCGGCATCTTCTGAACGATTATGCCTACAACTGGGATTGGAGCTTCGGGCCTCGGCTCCTGGTCCAGGTTGACGAAAACGGGCGTCTTTCACCGGGTATTCTGCTGTCAGGACTGCTATTGACCTTGAAGCTCAGCCTCTGGGCCGCAGCCGGCGCACTGGTCTGGGGCCTGATCCTTGCCCTGAGCCGCCTGAGCCGTAGCCTATACATGGACCTTTTGGCCCGGGCCATGATCGAAGGCGCCCGCAACATTCCTCCTCTGGTGCTGATTTTCATCTTCTACTATTTCCTCAGCGACCAGATTCTGCCCTGGCCGACCTTACTGACCTGGCTGAAGGCGCTTCCTCCGCCTTTCCAATCTACCTTGGCGGCCCTGGCCGTGCCGGTGGACGCCCTGCCCTCGTTTGTCTCGGGGGCGGCGGCCCTGGCCGTCTATGAAGGCGCCTACTTTGCCGAAATTTTCCGCGGCGGCATCAATTCCATAGACCGGGGGCAGTGGGAGGCCTCCTGGTGCCTGGGGCTATCCAAAATCCAGCAATACCGCTCGATTATCCTGCCGCAGGTTTTTCGGCGCACCGCGCCCCAACTGGCGGGCCAGTTCATCTCCACCCTCAAGGATTCCTCGATCGTGGCGGTCATCAGCCTGCAGGAACTGACCTACAGCGGCCAACAGGTCGAAGCCATCACCCATCAGACCAACGAAGTGTGGCTGATCGTGGCCGCCCTGTATTTTCTGGTCAACTTTGCGCTTTCCACCGCCTTCAGGCGGCTGGAAAAGTGAAATGCGGTTTAAGCGGGGTTTTGACCTGTTCAGCGTTTGCGTTGCGAGGGCCGCCATTTCAGCACGGCTTTTTCGAAGAAGCTTATCGCGCCGATACCCAGCGTCGTGAAGGCGGTAATCGATAAAAGAGCTGCGAAGACCAGCGGCGTGTCGATGTTAAACTGCCCTGAGAGGATCAGATAGCCGATGCCGTCGTTGCCGCCTATGAACTCGCCGACGATAGAGCCTACCAGCGCCAGCGGAAAGGCTACCTTCATCGCATCGGTGATATAAGGCACGGCGTTCATCAGCCGCACCTTCAGAAAGATGCGCCACGGGGTGCCGCCGGCGATTGTCGAGAGATCCATCAGGTCGGTCTCGATCTCGCCAAGACCGGTGAGGGAATTGACGAAGACCGGGAAGAGCGCGAGCAAAAAAGCGAGCAGAATTTTTGACTCGTAACCGAGCCCGAACCAGATCACGAACAAGGGCGCGATGGCTATCTTCGGAATGCTGTTGAAGGCGGCCAGGATCGGTAAGACGAGTGAGCGCAGGAGCGGAACGTAGATCACCATTAAGGCCAACAGGACGCCTGATACGAGCGCCAACGCCAGCCCGCAGAGGGTGGTAAAGGCGGTCATCGCCAAGCAGTGCATCTGAACTGCGAAGGTCTCGGCAAAGCGCAGCACGATGCTGGACGGCAACGGCAGCACGTAACTGGGAATTTTCACCAGCGGCACGCCAAACTGCCAGATCATGATCAAAACGGCGAAACTAAGGATCGATTTTACGAAGGATGGGATACTGTTCGCCTTCATGTTATTCATACCGCGTTCAGTAACTCGATGCCGTCGTGCACGCGTGAAGATAATTCGAGGAATTTCGGGTCACGCAAGGTTTCGCTACGGCGCGGACGCGGAAGGCAAACGGGCACGATGTCGCGTATGCTCCCGGGCCGCGAGGTCATCACGACGACGGTGTCAGAGAGCAGCACCGCCTCTGAAATACTGTGGGTGACGAACAGAACCGTGCTGCGGCTTTCATCCCACAGCGTTTGCATGGCAAAGCCCATGCGCTCACGGGTGATCACGTCGAGCGCGCCGAAAGGCTCGTCCATCAGGATCAACGAGGGCCGCAACAGCATGGCGCGACAAATCGAAACGCGTTGCTGCATACCGCCGGACAACTCGTGCGGATAGCTGTGTTCAAAACCGGTCAGCTCGGCTAGTTCCATCAATTCGGTGGCGCGTTTAAGGTGCGCCGCGGCGCCCAGCCCGCCCATCTCAGCAACGAAAAGGATGTTTTCGAGCGTGGTGCGCCACGGCAGCAGTACCGGCGACTGGAAGACCATGCCGACGTCTCTGAGCGGTCGGGTGACTTTTTCACCGCGCACGATGATCTCGCCGCTGCTTGGCCTGATCAGGCCGGCGACCATGCGCAGGAGAGTAGACTTCCCACAGCCGCTGGGGCCGACTATCGAAACGAAGCTGTTCTCGGCAAAATCAAAAGACACGCTGTCTAGGGCCAGCGTCGGGCCGAAGGATTTGAAAACCTTTTGGATGGAAATCATAGCTATGTCCTGTTGGCGCGATCCCGCAAACAGGAAACACAAACCACCGCACGCCCCACCCTCGCCTCCTGTCGGCCCTTATCCGCCTCGCCGCTTTACTCCAGCGTCAGGTAAAGATCATCGGGCTTAACCTGACCATCAAGCTTGAGCGCTTTTTGGGTGAGCGCGATCGAGCGTTCGATCCGGTCTTTTATAGCCACGCCGTATCCGTTCTTCGCCACATAAGGCGTCTGGATCGACTGGATCGTGCCCGACCATTGCGTTTTCACCAGCTCGATATCCATCGTTGGGTTGTGTTTGACCATGATCTGTGCGGCTTCATCGGGGTTCGCGATCGAATACTCGACGGCCTTTTTGGTCGCCTCGGCAAAGCGTCCGGCTTCACCAGGGTCTTTCGCCAGCGCATCCGCGGCGCCAAGGAGTACGTAGCCGAAGATGTCATAGCCCCACTCGGCAAACGAGGAAAAATACACGGTCTTGCCCTGCGGTTCCGCAATCTTCCTCAAGGCCGGAACATCGCTGTCGGAACTGGCGGTATAGAGATCAACGCGGTCATTCATCAAAAGTGAGATGTAGACGCTTGGGTCTGCGGCCTGCCAGTCTATTTTCAAGGCATCAAGACCCTGCAAATCAAAGATGATCGGTAAGATCACGCGCACGCTGTCGGTCTGGCCGGCCGCTATCTTTTTGCCGACAACGGATTGAGCCGTCGGATAGGGCGAAAGGGCGGCCAAACCGTTAGTCGTGATGTCGGTATAGACCATGAAGGCTTTCACCTTGGCGCCTTTGGCCACGCCCTGCACCACCGAGCTGATGTCGGCCATGCCGTAGTCGGCCTGGCCGCCATCGATCGCCGTGATTACAAATCCGCTGCCGGTCGCCGGCTTGATATCTATATCGAAACCGGCCTCCTTGAAAAATCCTTTTTCGAGCCCGACGAAAAACGGCGCATGACGGCCGTTATACACATAGTTCGTCAGAAAAGTGATTTTCTTCAGCACCTGGGCGTTTGAAACGAGCGGAAGGCCGCCGACAAGCGCCAAAGTGAGAGCGGCGATAAAGCAAACTAGACGTTTCATTTTTCTTTCCTGTCAGTTTTGGCCTCATTGACCAAAATAGTTGGCAAGCTCGACGGTGTCAGCGCCGGGGATGCGTTTACGTTCGTACTCGCGACGCCGCGCGAACGGCACTGTCGCGTCGATGCCCACGCGCCCCCAGTGTTCCTTGTGCGGATCACGATAGAAGGACGGCGTTTCCGGAATAATAATGATGTCCCGGTCGGGCCGTGAGCGCGTCAACACCGCCCAGGTCACATCGTCGAGCTTGTTGATGTCCACGTCCTCGTCGACCACGGTACAGTTGCGCGCCCAGGTCGGTTCCGCGCCGAAGACCGCCAGCAGCACCTGCCGGCCGTGGCCTTCGTAATGCTGTTTGATCTTCACCACCACGTTCGTGACGAACGGCAGGCAGGTCACGTCGATGATGCCCGGGAGCACCGCGCTGATGCGCTGGTAGATATTTGCCGCGACTGAAAGCTCCAGAGTCAGCACCTCTTCGGACGAACCGCATAGGACCGAATGGAAAACCGCGTCCTGGCGACAGGTGATGCCGAGTACTTCAAAAACGGCGTTCTTCTCGACCGGCGTGTAATAACCCATGAATTCGCCGAATGGCCCTTCATCGCGCCTTTCGTTGGGAATGAAGCGCCCCTCTATAACGATCTCGGTCGTCTCCGGCACCATCAGGTCAATATGCCGGCAGCCTCGCATCGGAATAGGCTCGCCCTGAAGCTTGGCGGCAAGATCGACCTCATCCGCCTCATAGGCAAGCGGCGCGGCCGCGGTAAGAAACATGGCCGGTGGCGGCCCGATCAGCATTGCGGCTTCGAGATATTGGCCGCGGCTTTCCGCTTTCTCGTGATACATCGTCAGGTGATGACGCGGCGCAAGCCGGCAACGCAGTTCCTGGTCGCTGACGAACATCGAACGATGAAACGACAGGTTATTTACGCCGGTATCCG
Organism: Candidatus Adiutrix sp.; assembly: GCA_031283395.1. The sequence continues at coordinate 3,893 of JAITBV010000087.1, read as the reverse complement.
GCTCCTTCGCCAGGAACATCGCCGAAGTGAAATAAGGCGCGCCGTCACGCTCCGAATAGGTAATTAGCGGTAAATCGCTCAGCTTGCATTCGAAGTATTCAATGTTGTTCAAAACCGGAACGGCGCTCACCATTTCTTTCTCATCGGCGACGGCGGCCAGTTTGCACCACTGCCTGCAGAAACTGTCGGCCTCTATACCGATGATTTCGGCCAGGCGTCGGCGCGATCCGTAAAGGTTGGTGAGCACTGGAATCTTCGTGCCGACAACATTATGAAAGAGAATGGGTCTACCCCAGTGCTTATGCGCGGCATCCGTCACGGCAGCCAGTTCGTGTCTGGGATCGACGGGGCGATGCACTTCCAACAGTTCACCGCGCGCCTTTAACTTGTTCATGTAGTTGCGCATCGTTTTTTCCGTTGGCTAAGAACGGCTCAAAACAGACTTGGCGGCATCGGCCGCCGACAGGTCTCAATTTATAGCCGGGCGTCCAAAACTATACAGAACTTGTCATTGTATCATGTCAATGCGTTGCCGTCAATGTTGACCCTTCGCTCCCATGACCATCAGCCGGGTTTTACTGTTTGCTCTCCGAAGCACTTTGGCCGCTTCAGCCACCCTTGATTTCTTTCAGTAATTGCGCGGCCAGGCGATCGCACATCGCCAACGCCAGCCCTATTTCATCCGGGCTGATCTTGTCCAGATGGATGCCGCAAGCCACGCAAACCCTAACTTCGAGCTTCTTTGACAGGTCCAGGGCCAGAGATCTCGCCAGTTCATCCTCTTTGTGTCCGGTTATGGCCAGCACCGAGCAAGTGGAAGAGCTCTGTTCCGCATCTTGCAGGCTGGGACGCGGCTGGGCCAGAGCCACAGCGCCGATGTGGGGCGTGTCTCCACCGTACAGGCTGATATTGAGGTCATTTCCCATGAATATCGCGGCTAAATTTATGCTCACTCGGCCGGATGTTTCGCTTGCGCTGAACATTATTTTCCTTTTGATTGAGTGGGGGCCATTCTCCGCGGCCAAGGATCAACCCAAATCCTTGCTTCCCGGCCAGCGTCGGAATCCTTTAAACTCCAGACCAAACTCGAGCATGACCTTGCCGATCAAATGCCCGGCCATGTCCTCTATGCTCTGGGGCTGGTTGTAATAGGTCAGCACCGGCGGCATGATGACTACCCCCATTTCCGCCAGGCTTGCCATATTACGCAGATGGATCAGACTAAGCGGCGTTTCGCGCGCCACCAGCACCAACTTGCGGCGCTCTTTCAAGGTTACATCCGCGGCGCGCAAAAGCAGATTGTCCGCATAGCCGTGGCAAATCCCGGCCAGGGTCTTCATGCTACAGGGCAATACCACCATGCCTTGCGTCGCAAAAGTTCCGCTGGCGATGCTGGCCCCGATATTGTCCAAATCATGCACGGTATGCACCAAGGGGCGGAGGTCCTCCGGGGTTTTCCCTGTCTCCTCGCGCAACACCCTCTCCCCGGCCCGGCTGATCACCAGGTGTACCTCCCATTCCGGGAAAAACCGCAGGCCCTCCAATAAGGCCAGGCTCAGGGGAGCGCCGCTGGCGCCGCTTAACCCCACCACCAAACGTTTATTCATAGGGATGGAAACCTGTTCCGGCTTCACAGCCAAAGAAATGCCAACCCGGCTTGACCATAATTGAGTAATAGTTACACAACGGTTCTGGATAATTTTTAAGCATTTTTAAAGCCCGGCTGACCTTAGCTAATTTTTATCTGTAAAACCACCTAATTATAAAAAAGACGACTTGGCACGGCCTTTGTAAGGCAGTTTGTCATTAAGAAGCGTCTGGCTCCTGGTGGACGGGCGACCAGCGAATGTTTTCTGGAGTGGGGGCGGCCTCTAATGTCCTGCCTCGTCCCCGCCAAAAGGAGATGGCATGACCGCGATATCTATCCGCAGACTCTGCAACCCGGTGTTGGCTTTGGCCGGCGGCCTTACTTTGCTGTCGGGCCTTTTTTTGCTTTTCCATCTTAAATCGCGGCCCATAGTCATGTGCCATGAGTTGGGGAGCCTGGTTTTTGCGGTCGCCTGTCTCGTCCACCTGGCCCTGAACGCCAAGCCTCTGTTGAAGACAATCGGGGGGCGGACAATCGCCTGGGCCATAATAGGGGTGCTTATGTTTTCCGGCCTGGGGATGGCTTTATCCGGCCCCAAGCCGGGAATGCCCCGTGCCCTAAAAGTACACCTTGACGTCCCGGCATCCGAATAAAGTAATATTAAGATATGGCGGAAGCGGTGAGGTTCGAACTCACGGATGGTTGCCCATCGCTGGTTTTCAAGACCAGTGCCTTAAACCACTCGGCCACGCTTCCGGATTCAACGGCAAATAAGGCAGCCTAAAAAAGTAATTATACCCGGGGTCCGCTTAGAGTCAAGCCGTAGAAAGGCCTCATGACTCTTCAATTTATTTCTGCGAAAGACCGGGTTTATACTGGTCGGCGTTGAGCCGGGCCATATTCTGGCGCCAGGCCCTGGCCCGCTCCTGGATGCCTTGGATATCCTGGCCGTCATTTTCAAAATAGGCCAGAAAGACGATCTTATCGCCCACCGCCTGGGCCGTGACTGTCAGAAAGACCTGGGAAGGCTGGCCGAAAACATTAAAAGCCACCCTGGCCCCCAGGGAAAGGGAATCGCTGCCCTGGTCGAACTTGCGGGTGAACTTGTCCACCTTGAATTGAAAACCGATATCCACGCCCATTATTTCCGTCAGCTTGCGGTTGCCCTGCCTGGTCAGGAGCGCGGCCAGGGGCCGGTTGCCGGCGGCCAGACTGATCCATTTGTCGTAGCGGGTCAATTCCCGGCGCAAACTAATTTGATCATAATGTTTTCCAGGCATGGCCGTGGTGGTGCCCACCAAGGCGAAGCGGGGCACGGCCGCGGGCCGGCGTCCGGCCGCGGCCTCCACGAAACGGGACCATTCCCCGGCCTCGGCGTAAAGGGCCAGGATCCGGAATTTCAGTTTTGGAGCCGTTTCCCGAATATAGGCATCGGCCCGAGGTTTGAGCCCATCCACCCGGGCCAGGCCGGCCGGTCCAGCCAGACTCACCGTGACTTCCCCCAGCGGGACCTTGTTCGGCTGGGCCTTGGCGGCCGCTCCGGCCGGCCAGGCCAAAGAGATGAGCCCGGCCATCAACCATATGGCCACCTTGAAAATAAAACTTCTAATCATTTTTACCACCTTTCCCAGTATTCCGCGGCCCAGGCAGCGAATTCCCGCCGGGCCGCGGCCAAAAGCCGGGCCTGACGCTGGCTCTTCGGACCCCCCAGCGGCGGGGCGGCGAAAAGCCCGAAATTGATGTTCGTGGGTGAAAAACGAGGGACCGAGCTTTGCAAATGGGCCATCAGGGCCCCCAGAGCAAAAGTGGGGCGGGGCGATAAGAGCGGCCGGCCCCGGACGCTCCGGGCCGTGTTTTCTCCGACCCAGAGCCCGGAGGCCGCGGATTCCACGTAACCTTCCACTCCTGAAATCTGTCCGGCCACGAAGAAACGCCCATCTCCCCGGAAACGCTGAAACTCATCCAAGACCCGGGGAGCGTCCAGATAGGTGTTGCGATGGATGGCTCCATAGCGGGCAAATTCGGCCCCGGCCAAGCCGGGGATGAGGCGCAAAACTTTTTCCTGGGCCGGCCGGGTCAGCCTGGTCTGGAAGCCAACCAGGTTCCACAGGGTGCCGGGCTGGTTCTCCCGTCGGAGCTGCACCACCGCATAAGGCCGGCGTCCGGTGGCGGGGTCTTCCAGGCCGACGGGCTTCATCGGACCGAAAATCAGGGTGCGCGGCCCCCGCCGGGCCATGACCTCAATGGGCAGACAGCCCTCAAAAAATCGCTCGTCCTCAAAGTCCCTGGCCGCCACCTGGTCGGC
>JAITBV010000025.1 GCA_031283395.1 Candidatus Adiutrix sp. | reverse complement strand
TATGGCCCTCTCCCAATCCAGGCCCCCCAGGAGCCGGTCTTCGGTCACGCTCAGGGGCACGGTGCGGAAGGGGGCGGGGCGGGGGCCGGCCGGGGGCAGAAGTTCGGCCAAAGCCCGGGCCGCCGTGGATTTGGCCGTGCCCTTTTCCCCCACCAGTAAAAGGCCTCCCAGGGAAGGGTCCACGGCCAGGAGCATCAGGGCCGCGGCCATTTCTTCCTGGCCCACCAGAGCGGCCAGGGGGAAGTGGTCTTCTCTCAGCATGGCTCCTCCGGTCCGTATTTGGCCTGGCAGGGCCCGCAGGACGCGGCCGGGCCGTCGAGGGTCCCGGCCAGAAGGTTTTGGCGGAGCCCGGCCAGTTCCGGCCCGCGCCAGATATCGGCCAGGCTTTGTTCCTCTATCCGCCCCATGACCATCCCGGCCCCGGAGGCGTCGCAGCAGGGGGCCACCCGGCCGTCGTGGCGCACCAGGAGCCGCTTGAAGGGCTGGGCGCAGCGTCCGGCCGGGGCCTCGGGGGTCCGGGGCCAGGGGGGGGCCTGGGGCGTGGGATAGCGGCCGTAGGCCTGGACCGATATGAAATCCGCCCGGCCCGACCAGCGGGCCAGGAAGGGCTCCAACTCGGCCTCGTTGAGCCCCGTGCGGCAGAAGCTGAGGCGCAATAGGGGCAGGCGCCGGCCCGCCTTTTTTCTCAGGGCCAGGAAATTTTCAATGTTGGCCACCACCATCTCGAAGTCGGAGCCCGGCCGCATCAGGTTGTAGGTGGCCCGGGAATCGGCGTCCAGGCTGACCATGAGGCGGGTGAGGCCGGAGCCCATGAGGGCGCGCGCGGTTTTTTCCGTGAGTAAGAGGCCGCTGGTGTTGAGCATGACGTCCACCAGGCCACGGTCCCGGGCGAAGGCCGCTATTTCCGGGATATCCGGGGAAAGAAGGGGTTCCCACAGACCGCCGAAGCCCAGGGCCTTCTGGCCCCGGGCCGCCCCTTCGGCCACCAGGTCCAGGACGGTCCGGGCGGCCAGTTCCCGGCCCGGGTCGCCGTAGGCCCCGGCCTGGCCTGAGCTCATCAGGCACATGGGGCACCTTAAGGGGCAGGCGAACTTCATTTCATAATCGACGTGGAGGGGGAAGGGGGGGATCTCCCGGAAGGTCCGGGCTTTTTCCCACAAGTCCCGGTATTCGTCGAAGGCCGGGCCGAGTTCCGCGCTCAAGAGGGCCTGGGGGTCGGCCTGGGCGGCCAGGAAGCGGGAGACCCGGCGGGAGTCGGCGTAGAATTCCATGTCAGGCGCCGGGCACGGCCAGGGAGGCGGCGGCCGAGGCCACCGCCTCCACGATGGCCCAGGCCGCGGCGAACTTGGGCCGGCGTCCCAGGTCCATGACCCGGCCGTCCCGGAAGATGAGCGTCACCCGGCTTTCGGCCGTGGCAAAGGCGCTCTCCGGCCCTCCGGCCGCGTTGGCCGCCACCAGGTCCAGGTCCTTGTCCTTAAGCTTTTTTTTGGCCCGTTCCAGGAGGTCCGCGTCTTCGGCGGCAAAGCCTACGCGCAGGCCCCCGGGCCGCCGGGGGAGGCTTTTGAGGATGTCCGGGTTGGGGGCCAGGTCCAGCCCGGGCGGGCCCTGGTCTTTTTTTATCTTGCCGCTCACCGGGGCCGCCGGCCGGAAATCGGCCGGGGCCGCGGCCATGATCAGGTCGTCATGCTCCAGGTTTGAAAGGAGGGTCAAAAGGTCGCGGGTGCTTTCCGCGGTCAGGGAGGTCAGGTCCGGCAGGTCCGGGGCCGGGAGGGCGGCCGGGCCGGTGACCAGGGTCACCCGCCCTCCCTGGAGCCAGGCGGCCAGGGCCAGTTCCCGGCCCATCAGGCCAGAGGAGCGGTTGGCCAGATAGCGCACGTCGTCCCATTTTTCCCAGGTGGTCCCGGCCGTGACGGCCAGGGTCCGGCCCTGGAAAGCCCTGGGGGACAGAGCCCGGGCCGCGCAGAGGGCTATGGTTTCCGTCTCCGCTAGACGGCCCGGGCCGCTTTCGCCGCAGGCCAAAAGGCCCGAGGCGGGGCGGATGACCTCCACCCCGCGCCCGGCCAGGGTCTTAAGGTTGGCCACCGTGGCCGGGGCGGCCAACATGCGGCTGTTCATGGCCGGGGCCGCCAACAGGGGCCGGGCCGAGGCGGTCAAAAGAAAGGTGGAGGCCAGGTCGTCGGCCAGGCCGTGGGCCATTTTGGCCAGGATATTGGCCGTGGCCGGGGCCACCACCACGGCCTCGGCCCAGTCGGCCAGGGCCACGTGTTCTATTTCCCGCCGGCTTTTGGCCCATTGGGAGACATAGGCCGGCTGGCCGGTGAGGGCTTCAAAGGTCAGGGGGGTGATGAAGCGGGCCGCGTTTTTGGTCAGGACGGTCCGCACCAGGGCCCCGGCCCGGGTCAGGCTCCGGGCCAGTTCCGCGGCCTTATAGGCGGCCACCCCCCCGCTGACCACCAGGACCAGGCGGCGGCCGGCCGCCAGCGCCAGGGCCTCGCCATAGGTTGCCGGGTCCGGGGGGCCGGCCAATATCTCCACTGGTTTTTCCATATCCAGATCTCTAATTCGAGCGGGCCGTGACATAGAAGGCCAAAGCCGCCAACTGCTCCCGGGCCGGCGAGGGCGGCCAGGGCTCCAGGGCCCGGGCCGCCTGTTCGGCCAGGGTCTCGGCCGCGCGCCGGGCCGCGGCCAGGCCGCCCCCCGCTTCCACCAGACCGCGTATTTCCCGGAAGGCCTCCGGCCCCAGGTTCCCGTTGTCCGGCCCGGCCAGTTGGCGAAGGCGCTCGATTTCGGCCCGGGGCAGGGCCCGGCGGGCCAGGATGAAGGGGAGGGTGATCTTGCCCTCGTCCAGGTCATGCCCGGCGGGCTTGCCCAGGACGGCCTCGTCGCCCTGAAAGTCCAACAGGTCGTCGATTATCTGGAAGGCCAGCCCCAGCTTCCGCCCGTAGCGCCGGGCCGCGGCCTCGGTCTCGCTCCCGCCCCCGGCCAACACCGCCGCGCCCCAGGCCGCCCCTTCGAACAGGCAGGCTGTCTTGCGGTGGATGATGCGGAAATATTCCCTCGCCCCCAGGTCCACCCGGCGGCGGGCCCCCAACTGGTCCAGTTCGCCCAGGGCCATCGTGGCCACCAGGTCGGCCATTATCCGGATCAGGGCCAGGTTTTCCGTGTCCGCACCCAGCCGGCTGGCCCGGGCCAGGAGATAGTCGCCGGCCAGGACCGTTTCCGGGACCCCGAAGGCCAGGTGGGCCGCGGCCCGTCCCCGGCGGACCGTGCCCAGGTCCACTATGTCGTCGTGGAGTAAGCTCGCCAGGTGCAGGAACTCGAAAGCCGCGCCCGTGGCCAGGACGGCCGGGGTCACCTCCCGGCCCCGGGCGGCCGAGATCAGGCAGAAGATAAGGGGCCGGAGCCTCTTGCCCCCCCCGCCCAGGCTGTAGCCGCTGATGCGGCCCGCCGCGGCCGCGTCCCGGGCCACCAGGTCCGCCAGGGTCCGGTTGATGCTTTCGGCCAGGGGGGCCAGGCTGGTCATTATATCAGTCATTTTATCAGGCCATAATAACATGGTTGCGGCCGGGAACCAAGAGCCGGGCCCTGTCAAAAAAATGGCCCTTCGCCCTAGGAAATTGGCACTCTAGTTGCTTATCCTTCCTCGTGTGAAAACCGAAAGGAGGCTGACGCCCTCATGAACCTGACCTTACTAGACGATCGCGAACTGGCCCCCGAGCTGTGGTCCCGGCCGGAACTCCCCGGAGAACTCTGGCCCCTGCTGTTTGACCAGGTGCCCTATGGCCTGGTGGTCTTTGACCGTTCGGGCCGCATCCTCCTGGCCAATGACGAAGCCTGCCGCCGCCTGGGCCTGACCGAGACGGACGATTTCCGCCTCCCGGAGAGTCTCCGGCCCCTTCTGGCCGGGGCCTTCCAGTTGGAATCCTTAGGCAGCCGCAGCCGCGGCGTGACCCTCCCCTCGCCCCTCGACGGCCGGCCCCTGGCCTTTCAGGTGCGCCACCTGCCCTGGGGCGAGGCGGGGCTTATCCTGGCCGCGGGCCAGCCCGCCCCGCCCCTCCCGGCCGCGCCCCCGGACGTCCTGGACGAGACCGCGGTCGCGCTCCAGGCCGTCAGCCGCCAGGTCACCGGGCCCCTGGCCGGCATCGAGCTTTACGCCTCCATCGTGGAGCGGGAGCTGGAGGAGGCCGGCGACAGCGCCCTGGTGGACCTGATCGAGCGCATCCGCTTCGGGGTCCGGGAAGTCAACGAATACCTCAGCAGTTTTGAATCCATGGCCCAGCCCCTGAACCTGGAGCTGGCCCCCCACCCCCTGATGGAACTGGTCGACGAGGCCCTGGGGGCCATGAACGCCCTGTTCAAGGAGCGCAACATAGGCGTTCTGGTGACCCAGAAGGAGGTTCGGGTGGAGGTGGACCGCGGCCTGATGGTGCAGGTCTTCCTGAACCTGCTGTTGAACGCCGTGGAGGCCATGCCCAAGGGCGGCCGCATTTTCCTGGAATTCGAGCTCGACAAGCCCGGCCAGGTGGAGATATCCATCACCGACACCGGCCCCGGCCTTTCCATGGAGCGCATGAAGACCGTATTCAGCCCCTTCAGCACCACCAAGGCCCAGCCCCTGGGCCTCGGGCTCCCGGTCAGCCAGCGCATCGTCCTGGCCCACCAGGGCTCCCTGGCCCTGGGCACGGACCTGGACCTGGGCGGCCGGGTGACCATGCGCCTGCCCTATATACCCGAAAGCCAGTCCGGCGCCTTGAATTGAGGAAGCGTTTATAATGAGCGTCAGATCGATATTGGTGGCCGATGACGAGCGGCACTTGAGGCAGGCCCTGTTCACGGCCCTGACCCGGCTGGGCCACGCGGTGGAGCTGGCCGAAAGCGGCCGGGAGGCTTTGGAAAAATCCCTCGGCCGGCGCTTCGATCTGGTCATCTGCGACCTCGGCCTGGAAGACCAGGGCGGCCTGGGGGTGCTCAAGGCCCTGAAAAGGCGCGACCCCGGCCTTCCGGTCATCCTCATGACCGCCCACGGCTCGGTGGAGACGGCCGTGGAGGCCATGCGCGAGGGCGCCCATGATTTTCTGCTGAAACCCTTTCCGGCCGGGGTCATAGAACAGGCCGTGGACCGGGCCCTGGCGGCCGGGCCTTCCGCCCCGGCCGCCCTTCCGCCCCGGGAGGAAAAAAGCGACCGCCCCTTGCTGACCCGCAACCAGCGCATGATCCGCCTTCTGGAACTGGCCCGCACCGTGGCCGCCTCGCCTTCCACCGTGCTGCTCCAGGGCGAAAGCGGCACCGGCAAGGAACTCCTGGCCCGCTTCATCCACCAGCATTCGCCCCGGGCCGGCGGGCCCTTCGTGGCCGTCAACTGCGCCAGCCTGCCGGAAAATCTTTTGGAGAGCGAACTCTTCGGCCATGAAAAAGGCTCTTTCACCGGCGCGGTGGCCAGGAAGCAGGGCAAGTTCGAACTGGCCGACGGCGGCACCATCCTCCTTGACGAAATAAGCGAAATGGACCTGGCCCTCCAGGCCAAGCTCCTGCGCGTGCTCCAGGAGGGCGAGATAGACCGGGTGGGCGGCAAGGAGCCCCAGAAGGTCGATGTCCGGGTCCTGGCCACCACCAACCGCAACCTTAAGGCCTGGGCCGACAGCGGCCGCTTCCGCACCGATCTTTACTACCGCCTGAACGTCATCCCCTTCTTCCTGCCCCCCCTGAAGGAGAGGCTGGACGACCTGCCCCTTTTGGCCGACCATTTCCGGCGGAAATACGCCCGCCAGAACGACAAGAACGTCACCGCCCTGTCCGCCGCCTCCCTGGCCCGCTTGGCCGCCTATGACTGGCCCGGCAATATCCGGGAACTGGAAAACACCGTGGCCCGGGGCGTGCTTCTGGCCGCCGGGCCCGAGGTGGAGCCGGGCGACCTGTTCATGGACGAGGCGGGCTTTCTGGCCGCCCTGGAGCGGGTGCCCGCCTCCGGGGTTCCGGTCCCCGAGGCTCGGCCCGACCCGGCCGGGGCTCCCCCGGATCTCCTGGCCGGGCTTCCCCCGGTTCCCCCGGTTTCCCCGGAGGCTACCGAGGGCCTGATGACCATCGAGGCCATGGAACGCCGCCTGATTGGCCAGGCCCTGAAGGAGACCGAGGGCAACCGTACCCACGCCGCCAGGATGCTCGGCATCAGCGTGCGCACCCTCCGCAACAAATTGAACGAATACCGCGTCTCGCCCTAAGGGAATATTTTAAGGGGAGCTTTATAGGGCCTGGAGAAAACGCGGCCTTGAAAATGGGGCCTGAACGCCTCACCTCTGGATTTGATGATAATTGAATCAAGCGGTTTTGGCGAGCCGCCGCCCTCCGTAAAAGGCCCTGGGCTTCCCCCTCAGCGGCCGGACGGCCCGGAATCCCTGGGCGTGGCTTCAGGCTGGTGGCTGGCGAAAATTTGACTTGTACAAATTTGTCAACCCTTTTGAACCAGCACTCTTGAATACTTCTTTACGCCGTCTATATACGGATAGTATTCTTTATCTTGAATTATCTTATACCCCTTTTCCAATAAGCCATTTAGTATTGGACGAGTGGATACGCCAAAAGGCTTTTTATAATCGTATGGTATATATCCCTGGTCAACTAATAGCGTTTTTGAATCATCATATTTTTTATATTTTTCTGGTATATCCTTTAATGGCACTATTTTAAGATGCGTATATTTCGGTCTGTTTCTTATAGGGATATTTGTAAACCAATGCCCGGACGCCTCTGTTAACTCTCTTCTGGGAGTTAAAAACCAATCAATTCTGTTGAATCCCGCCCATGCTTTCTTGTCTTTGAAATAGTGGAGGTATGCCGTTGTTAATGGAATTGCAATATTAGAAATAATCAAAAACCGCTTTTTACTTTCAATGAGTATCTTCCAAAAATCTATCGCTCTTGAAAATGGCGGATTAGTGCAAACTATATCCGCTTCCTTCTTCAATATTTCTAACGATAGCTCGTCATCAAAACTGCCGGCATAATTTGGAGGATATTTTTTGAGAGAATTTAAATCTTTTACTTCTTTAAACCCGGTTTTTGTGAATACATAGCCCATTGCCCCTTGATTAAATAAATCCACAACACCGCTATAATGGGTGCATATCAATTTCTTCAATTTAAGTTCTTTAAAGTTCCGTAGGAAGTATAATGCAAACGCGGATGTATTTTTTTCGTTGTTATCAACGGCGTCATCGCAATTACAAAACACGGTTTTGTTTTTCCAAATATTTTTGGGATACATGGATAATTCTTTTTCTATGTCTTCATATCTAGTATAGAACTCGTCGTTGTCTGTTCTTCTTTTTGCTCTTTGCATTACACCCTTTATTGTCAATCCTCGTTCTTTTAGAGTCGGAGCCGTCTTTTTGACTATATCAAATAACAACTTCATATCCCGCCTCCGCCGTCAATGCCCAACCCTGTAAGAAAGCTAAATTGTCAACGATCATTTCCAAATTTATAGTAAAGGTTACTTTTGATAAAGCATGCTTTAATGGCGAAATGATAACTGTTGTATTCTGGTTTGTCAAATAAAACCACCCTGTTATTTGGTTTATAAAGCCTGTATAACTATGGATGAAACTAATAATTTAGGGGCGCTGCCTCGCGCCCGGCCAGGGGAGGGGGCCTGGCTGGTGGTTGGCCCGCCAGGGCACCTGAACCGTAGCGGCCTTAACTTGAAAATTTAACGTTTATAGAGTATTATAGTTATTTGGTAAACACATCAGCCGGGCCCGGAGGCCAGACGGCCGGACCCGCCCTGAACGCCATAAGCCTGAACATCTGGAAAACAGGACAGGGGAGAATTATGGACAACAACCGGGAACAGTCAGCGGCCAATGCCCCCATGGACCAGGTGCGGGAGATACTCTTCGGCGCCCAGTTGAAAGACATGGAGATCCGCTTCAAAAGACAGGAAGAACGCTTTGTCCAGGAAATCAGCGATGTCCGTGATTCTTTCAAGAAACGCCTCGACTCCCTGGAAAACTTCATGAAAAGCGAGGTGTCCGGCCTTTTGGAACGCCTAAGGCGGGAAAGCGAGGAGCGCGAGGCGGCTCTGAAAGCCGAACGGCAGGAGCGGAACGAAACCCTGGCCGGGGAACAGAGGGAAAGGGCGGAAGTCTGGCAGCAGGAGCAGCGGGAGAGGATCGAGGCCGTGAAAAACGAGGAGCGGGAACGCCAGGAGTCCGCCGCCCGCCTGGCCTCGGATCTGGCCGCGGCTGCGGCCGGCTTTGAACGCAAGCTGGCCCATCTCTCCCAGACTCTGGATTCCGCCGAACGCGACCTTAGGACCCTCCTTATGGGCGAGAGCGCCAGCCTGACCGACAAGATAGAGCGCAAATACTCCGATGCCCTAAGGGCCCTGGCCAAGACCAACATCCAGATCCGCAACGACATGGTTTACCGGGCCGCCCTGTCCGGTCTCCTGGCCGAAACCGTGGGCGGCCTGGCCAAGCCCTGGAACGCCGAAGCCCTGGCGGGCGCCCTGGAAGAAACGCCGGAAGCCGCCGCGGGCCAGCCGGCCCCGGAGGAAACCCGGGAAGAGTTTCGGGAAGACTTGCCCCAGGTGGCGCGTCTGGGCAGTGCGGACAACTACTGAACGCCCGGCCAAAGGCTGAGAAATCCGCATGAGCATCATCAAGTGGCAGGCCGGGCCAGTCGCGGAGCGGGCTGAAGTCCAGGGCTCGGTCCCGGCGGCCGTTGCCCCGGACCCCTCGAAAGCCCCCGCGTCCCCGGACGATCTGGAAGCCAGGCTCCTGGCCCAGGTGGCCGCCATCACGCCCGCGGCCGGCCGGCCCCCCGAAACCCCCAGCCCCGCCCCGCCTCCGTCTTCGCCCCCAGCCTCGGCCAGGGTCTATGGCGCCCCGGACCCGGGTGGGGACGATGCGGAAATGGCCCGTTTGCGCCATCTTCTTCTGGGCCGGGAGATCGACGGGCTGGCGCGTCTCTGGGAAAAGGTGGACGACCCGGAACTCCTGGCCCGGACCCTGAGCCCGGTGGTGACCGAAGCCCTGTTCCTGCGCACCCAGGCCGACCAGAAGCTGGACACGGTCCTTTCGGCCACGGTCGAGCGCATCCTCCGCGGTTCCGTCCGCCGCAACCCGGCCGAGCTGGCCGACAACCTCTTCCCGGTCATGGGCCCGGCTATCCGCCGATCCATAGCCGAGAGCCTTAGGGGCATGCTCCAGGACTTCAACCGTCTGGTGGAGAAGAGTTTCTCCCTCTCCGGCCTCAAATGGCGCCTGACAGCCCTGCGCACCGGCCGCTCCTTCAGCGAAGTGGCCCTTTTAAACAGCCTGGAATACCAGGTGGAGCAGGTCTTCTTCGTCCACACCAGGACCGGCACCGCCCTCATCCACCTGGTCCATGAAAACGTCCAGGCCCGGGACGCCTCCGGCGACCAGGTGGCGGCCATGTTCACGGCCCTGCAGCAATTTGTTTCCGACAGTTTCGCCGAAGGCGAATTGAACGACCTGACCTTCGGCGATGTCCATATCTGCGTGGTCCAGGGACCGGAAGTTTACCTGGCCTGCGTGGTGCGCGGCCAGGCCCCGCCCGGACTCCGCCAGGACATGAGGACCCTCCTGGAACTTTTGATCGTGGACCTGGCCGATGAGCTGGACGATTTCCGGGGCGACCTGGAACCTTTTCAGAAATGCCGCCACTTCCTCGAAGGACTTTTGGTCTCCCGCCTGAAAGATGAAGGCCGGAAGCTGCCGTTATCGGCCTTTCTTTTGCCGGCCCTGATCGCGGCCCTTGTCCTGGGCCCCATCATCCACCTGGGCTATCAGAGCCGCCAGGGCCGCCTTAAGGCCGAAGCCGAGGAAGCCCTCCAGCGCGGCTACGCCGCGCTGGAAAAACGTCTCTACGACGAGGCCGTCGGCCCCGGCCTGTCCCCGGTCCACATAGGGCGGAGGCCGGACGGAATCTGGGAACTGACTTTCCTGAAGGACGAGATGGCCGATGGCCCCGGCGAGAAACTGGCCGCCCTGGGCCTGGACGAGGCTCTGGTGCGCCTGACCTATCTGCCCTATCTCTCCCAGGACCCGGAACTGGTGGAACGGCGGGCGGCCCAGGTCCTGGCCGACCGGCCCGAGACCCTGGAATATGATTTCGACTGGAACGAAAGCCTTTTGACTTTGAGGGGCCGGGCCGACCTGAACTGGGTCCTCACGGTCCACGACACCCTAAGATCCATGCCGGGCTTAAGGGCCATACTCATAAAGGACCTGACCGACGAGGAGACGGGAGTCCTGGCCAACCTGGACCGTGACAATGCCCTGCGCCTGTCCGGCCAGGCCTCTCTGGCCTGGCGGGAAACCTTGAAGGAAAGGGCCTTGGCCCTCTCCGGCATCAGCCGGCTGGACCTGAGCCAGTTGGAGGACGACGCAGAATCCCGGCGCATCAAGGAACTCCTGGCCGCCCTGGGCGGCGTGATCATCCATTTTCCGGTGGGCGGGGACCAGCCCATCCCCGAAGACCGCGATCTGCTGGACCGGGCCGTGGAGGACCTGGTGGCCCTGGAAAAACTGGCCGAACCAATGGGCCTGGCCGTATCCCTGACCATCTACGGCTACACCGACCTCTCCGGCCAGGTGAAGCGGAACTATGAACTGAGCCAGGCCCGGGCCCGGACCCTGGCCGCCCTTCTATACGAACGGGGCTCCGCCATCGCCCTGTCGACTTTCGGCCTGGGGCCCGACCCGGCCGAAGAGGAAGCCGGAGGCCGCCAAACCCCGGACCAGAAAAAAGCGGCCGCCCAGGCCAGCCGACGCATAGAATTGAAGGTCAGGCTGGACCGGACCCGAGTGACCCTGAATTTGGACTAAAGCCGATGGCCGGCCAGATAAAAAAAATAAAGAGGCGTTCAATGCTTAACAAAAAAATCTGCATGTTGGGGAGCATGGCGGTGGGCAAGACCTCGCTGATCCGCCGCTTCGTCGATTCTTTGTTCTCAGACGACTACCTGTCCACGGTCGGCGTTAAGATAAGCAAAAAAAATCTGGCCCTGGACGGCCGGGAACTCAATATGATGCTTTGGGACCTGGAAGGGCAGGACGATTACGGCGATATCAACACCTCCTACCTCAAGGGGGCCTCCGGCCTCTTGCTGGTCATAGACGGCACCCGCGGGAGCACCCTGACCCAGGCCCTGGAAATGAGGGAGTCGGCCCTGAAGGTGGCCGGAGCCGGCACGCCTCACCTCTTTTTGATAAACAAGACAGACCTCCGCTCCGAATGGCAGGTGAGCGACGCCGTCCTGGGCGCCCTTCGGGACAAGGGCTGTGAAGTTCTGGAAGTCAGCGCCAAAACCGGGGAAAACGTGGAAAAGGCCTTTGAACTCATAGCCAAGCTCATGCTGGAGACGGTATAATGAAAAAGCCGGACCAAAATCCGGCCGCCGCTTTGAGCGACAGGGTCTTAAGGGCCCTGGACATGGTCGTGCTTAAACAGGTCCAACCCGGACAATACCAGTTCGGCGGCCTGGCGCCGGATTTCTATTCAGCCCTCTTCCCGGCCGCGGCCAACGGCTCGCCCTGCGCCAGCCCCTGGGATTTTTCGCCCATGCTGGACTTTTTCCTGGGCGAAGCCGAAACGTTCTTCCTCCAGGGGGCTCACGGGGTCAAAAGTTCCGGCTACTGGCTGGAAGGAGACCAGGAGGTGCCCCTTTTGGCCACGGCCCTGCGGGTGGATGGGAACAACCTAATCATCATCCACGCCGCCCGGGAGGATTACAACGAGAGAACCCGCATTCTCCGGCAGGCCCGCAACGAGCTGTTGGCCCGGCAAAAGGTGACCACCGATCTGAACAAGTACAAGGATAAGGCCCTTCACGACGCCCTGACCAAGCTCTACAGCCGGGGGGCTTTCGCCGATATCTTAAAGGACCGCCTGGCCGCCGGGAACACCTTCAAGCACCGGGCTCAATCCCCGGACACGGCCCTGCTCATGCTGGACGTCGACCATTTCAAATACGTCAACGACGACTTCGGCCACCTGACCGGCGACGCCGTCCTGATCCAGTTGGGCGAGATCCTCATGTCCTCCCTCCGGGCCAACGACATCCCCGTCCGCTACGGCGGCGAGGAGTTCATGGTCATCGCCCCCAACACCAACCTGAAGCAGGCCATGACCCTGGCTGAAAAATTGCGTCAAATGGTGTCCGGCCACGATTTCGGGCTGGGCCGCCCGGTCACGGTCAGCATCGGCTGCGCCGTCCACCACCCCGGCGACGACACTGAAAAGTTCGTCAGCCGGGTGGACCAGGCCCTCTACGAAGCCAAGAACAGCGGCCGCAATCGGGTCTGCGGCCGCGAATAAACCGGATCACCATGAAAACAGGATCTCACGGCGGATAGAGGCCGGGCCAGTAAGCTCCCGGATAGGGGTTGTCGGGCCGGCCCTGGTAGGGATGCCGCCGGTTCAGCACCCGGCCGGGCCAGTCGCCCCGGGTGGTGGGGGCCGGAGGCCTTCGGCCTCCTGGAACCAGGCCCAGGGTGCTGAACTTGGAATAGTCGCCGTAGTATATTTTGTCGCGGGTGTTGAAATCCTGGCCCGCCGGCACATTGATAATGCCGTAGTCGTGGATCTTTTCCCAGTAAATGGCCGCCTGGAGCAGGACCCGGCGCCTGTCCGGATCCCTCTGGCCACGCAGGGTCCCCAGAAAACCGTCCATTATGGCCCTGGCCGTGTCCTGGTTGCGGGGGAAGTTGCGGAAAAAATCATAACCCGTGTTCCAGATGGTGGCCGGGTCGGCCGGATTGGGATTCCGGTTCAAGCGGTTTTCCAATTCGGTCCGCACCTGGGCCGCTGAAAGGCGCTGGCCCGCGGGAGTGAAGGCGTTTCGCTGGCCGTACTGGGCCCAGGCCGGAAGGGCCGTGGCCGCCAGCGCGGCCAGGACCAGAAGGGCCGGAAAAATACGCACGAAATTCAGGAGACGGGCACGATGGTGCCCGAGGGAGTGGCCTTGACCAGGGGCTTGGCCTTGACGACCGTGCCGGAGTGGCGGCTCTTGTCCAGGTCCACCCCTTCCAGGCCCTTGACGTCAATGGGGCCGATGGCCAATTCCTCGTGTTCCACCGGGCCCAGGTCCAGGTCCTCCTCCTCGGTCAGGGGCGGCGGGGCGACGGGGGCCGGTTCAGCCTGTTCCGCGTCTTTAAAAATGGCCACCACCACCGTGGAGTCCGGCTTGATCGGCGGGACGGCGGGAAGGGGCGGCTCCCCGGCCGCCGGTTCATCGCCCGCCAACTCGTCAGCCGGCGGCTCGTCATCCGCCAACTCCTCGGCCGGCGGTTCCTCGGCCGGCGGCTCCACCGCTTCCTCAGGGGCTGGCTCCGCCTCTGAAGGCCCGCTGTCCAGCGCCGCCCTTTCTTCGCCTAAAGCGGCCGAAAGCCGGGCCAGGGCGGCCCTGGCCGCCGGGCCGGCCGCGCCGCCGGGTTCATCCTCCCCCGCCTCCGGCAAGGTTTCCCCGGGCTCGGTGACCTTGTCAAAATCTTCGTCTTCCTCGTAAGCCTCGCTGTCCGCGGCCTCCGCCGCGGCCTCGGCTTCCGGAGCCTCGGGGGATTCTTCCGGGTCTTCGCCGGGAGCCTCCGGGGGCTCTTGAGCCTCCATAGCTTCCGGGGCTTGCGGGATTTCCGGCGTCTCGCCGGGGGCTTCGGCCGGCTCCCCGGCTTCCGGCATATCTTGAACTTCCGTAGTTTCCGGGGCTTCGGGCAATTCCGGGTCCGCCGCCTCCCGGGCCTCCGATGGTTCCGGGGCTTCCGGTATCCCCTGAGCCTCCGGGGCTTCCGGGGGCTGGCTGGTTTCCGCGGCCTCGGCTTCAACATATTTCAGGCCCGGATCGGCCAGGGCCTCGGTCAAGCCGGGGTCTATCCGCTCCTCGCCTTCGTCCAGCAGCAATCTGCGCGTCTCTTCAGGCAGCCGGAAGGCCGGATCGGCCGGGTCCAGTTCCGGAGGCAGTTGGGCGGGATGGACCGTCACCACGCGGGCCGTCGCCGCCGCGTGTTCCTCGTGGGAGATCTCTTCTATCTCCACCATGTGGTCCAGAAATTTCCGGGCCTCGGCCCCCTGTTCCTCTTCCATCATGGCCTCGAATTCGGCCCGGCTGACGCCCTTGACCACCTCGTCCTCTTCATCGCCGGCCACGTCCGGGACTTGGGCCGCCTCGGGCAAGACCCCGAGCCCAGCGCTCAACTCCATGCCCGCCGGGCCGATGCGCACCTCGATGAGGCTGCCGACCGGCCGAATGGTCAGTTCTATCACCTCTTCGCCGGGCAGGACCTTTACCTCGAAGTTGCTGTCCGGGGGCGTCACCCGCACTTCGACCAGGCTGTCGGGGTGGGGGACTTTAACGGCCAGTTTGGCGCAGAGATTGTCGGGATTTCTGGACATGGTGGTCGCCTCGTCTGTGGATAGTGGGGGCTGATTATTCGGTATTATACACCAGCCGGCCCGAAAAATCCGGGCCGGAAGGCCCGTGGTTCACCAATCCCCCGGCCCCGGCCAGGGGAGGGCACTCATGGTTCTTATCGGTCGCCGGGCACCTTAACTTGACCCCCGGTTGTCTAGCCCGGCTTTTCTTGTTATAATATCCGCCTATTCTGAAAAAACGGCCCGGAAAGGCGGCGAGGCCCGCCCAAGGCGGTCGGAAAGGGACGGTATAACTAAATGCGCCTGATTTTTATTTCAGCTTTTTTCCTGATATTCGCGGCCGCGCCGGCGCCGGCCGAGGTCTTGGTCCAGGTCATGTCGGTCCAGGAGGCCGCGATGGCGGAAAAGGAAGCCGCCCGGCTTTTCAGCCAGGGGGTGCCTGCCTTGAGCCGGACCGAAGAGTCCGCTGACGGCCAGACCCGGCACCGGGTCTATGTGGGCCCCTTCGAGACCGAGGCCGACGCGGCGGCGGCGGCGGCGGCTCTGAAGAAAAACGGGACCATAAAGGAATTCCTGGTCAAAAACGTCCAGCCGGAACAGGCGGCCGAACCCGGTTCCGACCAGCCCCGGCTCGGGACCGAAATACCGGATACTCCCGTTTTGAGCGGCGGGGAATCCATCGCCGGGCTCCCGGCCGCGCCGGCCGATCTGCCGGTGGCCGAGACCCCGACTTACGGCGAACCGGTCAGCCCGGAGCAGGCCCGGAACCTCACCGGCCTGACCGGCGTATCCCAGCCAGGCGACTCCGGGATAGCCGGGCCCGGCGCGGCCGGCGGCCCGCCCACCTATGGCCAAACGGAAGCCGCGCCGGCCGCGGCCCCCGGCCTGCCCCCGGGGCTTTCCCCCGGGGACGACCTGCCGGGCCTGGCCCCCACGGCGCCTTCAGCCGGCGATGGCTCCCAGCCCGCTGCCCGCGGGAGCCTGGCCTCCTTTGAATTCCTGGTGGACCTGTCCTCCAGCATGCGCCGCCCCGGGGTCTGCCAGGGCCTCACCAAAGAGGAGGCCGTGACCCGGCTGGTCCGCAAGATGAACCGCCGCATCCCCGGGCATCCCTACCAGGCGGCCTTCCGGGTCTTCGGCTATAAACCCGTCCTCACCCGTGACGATTTCACCACCCTGTATTTCGGCCCGGCCCAATACAGCCGCGATGGCTTTGAAAACTCCATATCCCGGCTGGCCGCGGCCAACTCCATAACGCCCCTGAGCGCCGGTCTCACCGGCGCCGAAGCCGACCTTCAGGGCCTGCCCGGCCCCAAGGCCGTGCTGACCTTTTCGGATTTCGAGGAATCGGGAGGCTCCGGCCAGCCCCTCCAGACCGTGGAGAACGCCCGCCGCCACGATGGCCCGGTCCTGGTCTGGCACTCCTTTTACGTCACCCGCCAGATCGAGGCCGAGCGGCTGGCCAAAAACCTGGCCCGGACTGGCGGAGGCCAGGCCTGGAATATCTGTTCTCTTTTGGCCAGCGACCAGGCTTTTGAAAACATGATGTTGACCATTTTCGGCCCCGGCGACGACCTCTGCCGCAACGCGCCTCCGGGCGCCGAGGTGGACGAGCGCGGCTGCTGGATAGCCGCCTATTCCCAGTTCTTTGATTTCGGCCAGGCCGTGGTCAAGGCCGAATTCCGGCCTCGGCTGGTAGAGGCCGCCCGCCTCATCCGGGAACAGGTGGCCCAGGGAGACCAGGTGGTCATAGCCGGCTTCACCGATAACGTGGGTTCCCAGGAATTCAACCTGGACCTGGGCCGCCGGCGGGCCCAGGCCGTGGCCGACATCCTCGTCAATGAAGGCGTGCCGGCCGGAAAACTGTCCGTGACCTCCTACGGCAAGGACCGGCCGGTGGCCGACAACGGCACCGAGGAGGGCCGGGCCCGCAGCCGCCGGGTCGAATTCCACGTCGGAGCCGCGCCCCAGGCCCGGTAACCCCGCCCGAAAAACCCCAAAAAGACCGGCCGCGGGCCTTATTGGCCCGCGGCCGGTCTTTTTGGAGTCCAGCTTGAACATTCTTGAATATTATCGAATAATATAGTAAAATAGACTCGGATTTCTATCTGGAGTATCTCATAAAACCGGCTGACCAGCCGTTGCCGAAGAGGGGTTCGGATATGGCAGAAAGCACTCGCCGCGGCTCGACGCTGGGCGCCACGGTCAAGGACCAGAGCGCCGAAAGCTACCGCCTGATGGTGGCCGATTACCTTCTGCGGGCCGGGCACATCACCCGCGGCCAGCAGGAAGAGGCGTCCAAATGGCTCAAGACCCGTCCCCACAGCTTCGTCACGGAATTCCTGCTCAAGAAAAACTACATTGAAGCCGCCACCGTGCCCACGGTGTTGTCGCGCCAATACAGCTTCCCCACGGTCAACCTCGGCGAGCGGGAAGTGCCGCCCGAGGCCGTGGCCGCCCTGCCCTACGAGCTGGCCAAAAAATATATGGCCGCGCCTTACAACAAAAAGGACAACAAGCTCTACGTGGCCATGCTGGAGCCCACCAACAGCAAGCTGGTGGAGGAGATGTCGGCTCTGGCCAAGCTCCAGGTCATGCCCGGGGTGGCCCCCTGGCAGCTCATAGTCGACACCTTCCAGCGCCTTTACAACATCAGCGACGAGGAATACAAGAGCTTCTCCGAACCCATAGACCCCAAGGATGTTGGCGAGGCGGACCAGGGGGCCATCACCGTGGACAACCTCGGGGCCCTGATCTCCGACGCCCAGGAGGAGTTCGCCTTCGGCGAGGTCGAGGATGAGGCCGTCGGCGGCGACATCTATTCCGCGGAAAACAGCACCATCATCAACCTGGCCAACCAGATCCTCATCCAGGCCATCGGCGAAGGGGCCTCGGACATCCATATAGAACCTTTTGAAAAGCAGTTCTACGTCCGCTACCGCATAGACGGCGCCCTCTACAAGCGCACCCGCCTGCCCCTGGAACTAAAAAACGCCCTCATCGCCCGCCTCAAGATCATGTCCAGGCTCGACATCACCGAGCGCCGGGTGCCCCAGGACGGCCGCATCAAGATGCGTGTCAGCAAGACCAAGGAAATCGACTTCCGCGTTTCCTCCCTTCCGACCCTGTTCGGCGAATCGGTGGTCCTGCGTATCCTGGACAAGTCGGGGCTCAACGTGGACCTCGGCAAGCTGGGCTTCACCCAGAAGAACCTTGAGCAGGTGAAGACCGCCATCTACCGCCCCAACGGCCTCTTTCTGGTCACCGGCCCCACCGGCAGCGGCAAGACCGTGACCCTGTATTCCTGCCTGTCGCTCCGCAACACCGACGACGTCAAGATCCTCACCGCCGAAGACCCGGTGGAATTCAACTTCTCCGGCGTCAACCAGGTCAACGTTATCAAGGAAGTGGGCATGACCTTCGCCAAGGCCCTCAAAGCCTTCCTGCGGCAGGACCCGGACATATGCATGATTGGCGAGATCCGCGACCTGGAGACCGGCGAAATAGCCGTGGAGGCGGCCATGACCGGCCACCTGGTCCTGTCCACCCTCCACACCAACGACGCCCCGGCCACCATCACCCGCCTGGTGGACATGGGGGTGCCCCCCTTCAACGTGGCCGCGGCCCTGGTCCTCTGCACCGCCCAGCGCCTTTTGCGGCGCATTTGCCCCAACTGCAAGCAGCCCATGAAGCCCCTGCCCGCCAACAAGCTCATCGAGGTCGGCTTCGACCGCGGCCAGGTCGGCTCGGTCCAGCTCTATGAAGGCCGGGGCTGCCCCAACTG
>JAITBV010000296.1 GCA_031283395.1 Candidatus Adiutrix sp. | reverse complement strand
TGGTCGCCTATGACAAGACCGGCAAGCCCGTCACCACCAGCGACCTCGACGTGGCCGGGGCCATGACCGCCTGGATGGTGGAAGCCCTCAATCCCAACCTGATGCAGACTCTGGAAGGCCAGCCCTGCTTCGTCCACGCCGGCCCCTTCGCCAACATCGCCGTTGGCCAGAGTTCCATCATAGCCGACCGCCTGGCCCTCAAGTTCAGTGACTACCACGTCACCGAGTCCGGCTTCGCCGCCGACATCGGTTTTGAGAAGTTCTGGAACCTCAAGTGCCGTTACGGAAACCTGGTGCCCAACGCGGCCGTTATCGTAGCCACCGTGCGGGCCCTGAAGTGCCACGGCGGCGCCCCCATCCCGGTGCCCGGCAAGCCCCTGCCCGAAGAATACAAGAAGGAAAACGTGGGCCAGGTGGAAGCCGGCTGCGCCAACCTCATGCATCATGTGGCCACGGTCAAGAAGGCCGGCATCAGCCCGGTCGTCTGCATCAACTCCTTTGTCACCGACACCAAGGAAGAAATTGAAGCCATCAAAAAAATCTGTCAAGCTGGCGGCGCCCGGGTGGCCGTTTCCGATCACTGGCTCAAGGGCGGCGAAGGCGCCGTGGAACTGGCCGAAGCCGTGGTCGATGCTTGCAACGACAAGCCGAACTTCAAGTTCCTCTATGACCCGACCAAGCAGACCCTGCGGCAGAGCATCACCACCATCGCCACGGAAGTTTACGGGGCCGATGGGGTGGATTATGCACCCGATGCCGCCAAGAAGCTTGAGCTTTACGAAAAAGACCCCGTCATCAGCAAGCTGGGCCTCTGCATGGTCAAGACCCACCTGTCGCTGTCGGCCGACCCCACCGTCAAGGGCGTGCCCAAGGGCTGGAAGCTCTTCGTCCGCGACTGCCTGGTTTACGCTGGCGCGGGTTTCGTGGTTCCGGTGGCCGGGGCCATCACCCTCATGCCCGGCACCGCCTCCGACCCGGCCTACCGCCGCGTTGACGTGGACACCGCCACCGGCAAGGTCAAGGGTATTTTCTAAGGTAACTTGTCAACCCATCCCAAAGCCCGCCCCCTATACGGGGCGGGCTTTGTTTTAGTTAAACTTTTCTTTTTTGAAATTTTAGCTTTATTTTAGCTAAACCAGATAACAAACAAATATTTATCAGGCTAAAAAAATGACCATCAAAGACCGTTCGCGCCTGGATGACCATTATAGCCGCAAAGCCCGCCAAAGCGGCTACCCGGCCCGATCTGTCTTTAAGTTGGAGGAAATGGACCGGAAATATCTTCTGTTCCGGCCTAGCCAACGGATCCTGGATTTGGGCTGCGCCCCGGGCGGTTGGAGTCTCTATGCGGCCCAAAAAGTTGGCCGTAACGGCTTAGTCATCGGATTGGATCTAAAACCCCCGGCCTTGAAAAACGAACCCAACCTCTTTTTCCTGGCCGCCGATCTGCTGGCGGTTTCCCCGGAACTGGTCAAACCCAAAGGGCCCTTTGACCTTGTCCTTTCCGACCTGGCCCCGGCCACCAGCGGCCGGAAAGAAGTGGACCAAGCCCGGAGCCTGGCCTTGGTCCAAACGGCCTGGGCTTGGGCTGAAATTCTACTGAAACCCGGCGGACATTTTATATATAAAATTTTCCAAAGCCCAGAAGGCGAGGCTTTCAGCCGGAACCTCAAAGAAAAATTCAATAAAATTGAATTATTGAAACCTCGGGCCACCAGGGAGAGGAGCCGGGAGATTTTTGGGCTGGGGATTGGCTTCAAACCGGAGGACGAATAAAATACTCAAAAATCCAGAAGATTTATGACCCGGGCGGCGGCGCAGGCCGCGCCGTAACCATTGTCGATGTTGAAGACCCCCAGGCCCGGGGAACAGCTCACCAGCATACTGTTCAAGGCCGTAAGTCCGGCCTGGGCCTGACCATAACCAACCGAAGTGGGTACGGCGAAGACCGGCCGGGGGGTCAAACCACCCAACACAGAGGCCAGGGCCGCGTCCAGGCCGGCCACCACTATGACCACCTGATGGGTATTGATTTCAACCAGACGACCGGCCAGACGCCAAAGGCCGGCCACACCGCTGTCTTCATAGACCGTGCGGTCAAGCCCCAGGTAATCCAGGGTCCGGGCCGCCTCCCAGGTTACGAAGGCGTCGGCCGAACCGGCCGAGACCACGGCCACCCGGGCTTGCTCGGTTCGAGATTCGATTCGCCTTAGGGGGTGGTGGAAAGCTGTCCGGGAGACCGGATGATAGTCCAGGCCGGCGGTCAGATTGGGCGGCAGTTGGCTGAAGACGGCTGGTTCCAGACGAGTGAAGAGTATGGGGCGCTCCGGAGCGGGCCCCAATTCGGCTAGAATCTTTTCCAGAACGGATGGATGTTTGCCTTGGCAGAAAACCGCCTCGGGAAGACCTATGCGGTCTGGCCGGGCGTGGTCAAACAAAAGGCCGATATCTTGGCTCATATTGCCTCCTTAATATTTGAGAATTTTAGCATTTCCGGGTGAGGCGGACAAGCCGGAATCCGAGGGCTCTGGCCCATCCGGCTTCTTTTTGCCCGATAACTAATATTAATGTAACCCTGATAATAGGTATAATTGGGTATAATTTGGCCTAATAAAAGATTTTTCAGAAGAATACGCTGAAAAACTCTTATTTTCTGCGTTTTATGGAGTCCAAAGGCGTTGACCTTCTG
>JAITBV010000229.1 GCA_031283395.1 Candidatus Adiutrix sp. | reverse complement strand
ACGCTACCTTTGCGTTTCAAGATTTTGTATGTCCTTTACAAAAAGTCCGGCGGGCAGCCCATGACCACCAAAGCCATTTTTTTTTTTTTTGGCAACGACTACCAGGGCGAAGGGCAGTTCAGCCTGGATAAAATGGAAGAGCATCTCATGGCCGTCAAGGCCACGGCTCTCATCGAGGGCTGCGATCCTTACATTGATGAAGCCGGCGAGGCCCGGTATAAATACAGCCTCACCGACTCCGGACGCGCCCGGATCAAATTTCTGCCCAAAGAATGGCAGGACTGACCCTGCCTATAAGCCTCGGCGGCTCCGGGCCCTTGATGGCCCGGGGCCGCGGCTTCGGTTTGGAGGGCCCCTGAAAAAGGCCCAGAGCGGCCGTGCGGGCGGTCACAAGCCCCTCGGCCTTTTCTGAGAGGATGGCGATGAGTTTTTACAACTTCTTCACCGATGAGCAAAAGAAGAACATCCATGAGGCTTCTCTGGGCATCCTGGAAGAGACCGGCATGCTGGTCAAAAATCAGGAAGCGGTGGAGATATTCAAAAAGCACGGCTGCCTGACGGATGGCCAGATGGTCAAATTTCCCCGCAAGCTGGTGGCCGAAAAAATGGCCTCCGTGCCTCCGACCTACACCTTCACCGCCCAAAAACCGGAATTTGACGTGACCCTGCCCCAGGCCCGGCCGGTCATTGTCACCGGTTCTTCGGCCCCCAACATCATCGACCCGCTCACCGGCGAGGAACGGCGCGGCACCAGCCGGGACATAGCCAATATCGCCTACCTCATCAATGAATTGCCCGGCTTCGACGTCTTTTCCATTTCCATCCTGGCCGACGATGCGCCGCCGGATATGCGCTCCCTCTACCGTTTTTATCCGGCCCTGAAAAACTGCCAAAAGCCGGTGCGCTCCAACACTCCCACCATCGCCGACCTGGAAAAGGTGCTGGACATGGGCTATACCATAGCCGGGAGCGAAGCGGCCTACAAGGCCCGGCCCTTCATAAACCATCATTATTGCCCGGTCATTTCGCCCCTGACCTATGACGTTGAATCCACCGAGGCGGTCATCCACCTGCTCCGGAAAGGCCTGCCGGTATACGGCACCATCGTGCCCAACGCGGGCATGACCTCGCCCATGAGCCTTCTGGGCACCCTGGCCCTTGGCAACGCCGAGTTCCTGTCCCTCTGTTTTCTAATGCAGGCCGTCCGCCCCGGGGCCGAGGTCATCTACGCCGTCCTCTCCACCGTGGCCGATATGCGGGCCGGCGACTACGCCCCCGGGGCCGTTGAAACCGGCATTCTCCAGATGGGTCATTCGGAAATGGCCCGTTTCTACAAGGTGCCCTCCGGCGGCTATATCGGCCTGACCAATTCCCAGGCCAACGATGTCCAGAACGGCTATGAGACGGCCCTGAACACCGCCGCAGCCCTCCTGGGCGGGGCCGACCTTTTCAACATGGGCGGCCTTTTGGGCGGCCTGATGGCCTTTGATTTCGCCAAGGCTGTCATAGACAATGAAATAGCCATGAATCTCAAACACCTGCGCCGGGGCATCCCCTACGAGGAAAAGGATTTTTGCCTCGACCTCATCAAAAAACTAGGCCCGGGCGGCAGCTACATGGACCAACCCCATACGGCCAAAAATATGCGCAGGATCACTCACTATCCAGCCATAGGCGTCCGGGGGTTCCGCAGTAAATGGCTTGGCGAGGGCCGGCCCACGGCGGCCGACCAGGCGGCGGCTCTGGCCAGGAAGATCCTCACCCGGCCCAATCCCAACGCCTTCACCGCCGAGCTGGACAAGAAAGTGCGGGATCATATCCCGGGTTTGCCGGCCGGCGATGCCGTCTGGTATGACTGACCGGCCGAGGCCCCAATTTGCTGGCGTCCTGTGTTATAATCCGACCCGGAGGGCGATGAAGACAATGAAAAAGTCCGTCTATCCCATTCCGGGGTTTGCGTTGTGACCGAAGGGCCGGCGGAATCCGCCGTCCGGCCCCGAGATTTGGCGCCCGCGGCCGACCGGGACGGACGGAGCGAGGCGGGCCGGGGCAAGCCGCGTTCCATCCAGGAATATGTTCCCGGCAAACAGGTCACCCTGGCCCATATGATCGCCCATCCCGGGCCGGAACTCTGCCGGCAGATCGGAGTGGAGGATCGGGGAGCCATCGGCCTTATGACCATAACCCCCGGAGAAGGGGCCATAATCGCCGCCGATGTCGCGGCCAAAAACGGGGCCGTGCAGTTGGAGTTCGTTGACCGTTTCACCGGCTGCCTGGTCTTCACCGGCGATGTGGCCGCGGTGGACAGCGCGCTCCGGGGCGCGGCGGAAGCCCTGACCCGGGTGCTGGGCTTCAGTTCCGAGCCGGTGACCAGAACCTGAAGGACGCGTGGGTGGCCGTAGACCGTCAAGGGCCGGATGGAGGTCCGGTCATGGTCATAGGGCCGGTGGGCGCGGGCAAGAGTACTCTCCTGAAGGCTCTGGGCCTGGGCCGGACCGAACCCCGCAAGACCCAGGCCTTGACCTATCTTGGCCAGGCCATCGACACGCCGGGGGAAATGCTGACTCTGCCCCGCTACTTTAATGCCCTGATTCTCAATTCAGGCCGGGCCCGCCTGGTGCTGTTTCTGATGGACGGCAGCCGCCCCACGCCTTTGCCGGCCCGTCTGGCCCTGGCCCTTAAAGCTCCGGTGGCGGGCGTGGTCAGCAAGATTGACGCGAGTGATCCCGGCCGTCTGGCCAAGGCCGAAGAGGCTCTGCGTGGCGCCGGGGTGGAGCGCATCTTCCAGGTTTCGGCCTTGACCGGCGTTGGCTTGGCCGTCCTGAAAAAATGGTTGGACGATTTTTCATAAATGAACCGCAGCTCAAGGGGGGCCTATCGTGATATTGAAGACCATGCTGGCCGGCCAGGTTTACGCCTTTGAAAACCTGACCGACGTTCTGGCCAAGGCCAACGACGAAAAATCCGGCGATATCCTCCTGGGACGGGGGGCGCGGTCGGTGACCGAACGCACGGCCGCCAAGATCGTTCTGGCCAACCTCAAGCTGGCCGATTTTTATGAAAATCCCGTCCTCCCCCCGGAAAATGACGCGGTCTCCCGGGCCTTGAAGGAAGACCTCAACCTGGGCATCTATGAACGCATCAAAAACTGGACCATAGGAGAACTGCGCGACTGGCTGCTCAGCCACGAAAATTCCGGCCAGGACATTCTCCGGTTGTCCCGGGGATTGGAGGCCGAAGCGGCCGCCGGAGTGGCCAAGCTGATGACGGTCATGGACCTGGTTTACGCCGCCTCCAAAATAAATGTTGCCACCACCTGCGCAACAACCATCGGGCTGCCTGGCACCCTCTCCTTTCGCTGTCAGCCCAATCACACGGCCGACGATCTGGAGGGAATAAAGGCCTCGCTCTGCGAGGGTCTCTCCTACGGTTCCGGCGATGCCGTCCTGGGCGTCAATCCGGTGGAGGACAACGTGGACAATACCAGGGCCATCCTGGATATGCTCTGGGAATTCATGGTCAAGTGGAAAATCCCCACCCAAAACTGCGTCCTGGCCCACATCACCACCCAGATGGAGGCCGTGC
Organism: Candidatus Adiutrix sp.; assembly: GCA_031283395.1. Next base: position 6,148 of record JAITBV010000229.1, on the reverse strand, counting down.
GGAAGGGCGCGGCGGCCTGTTGCCTCTTCCAGAGCATCGCCGGAACCGAGGCGGCCAACGAGGGTTTCGGGGTAACCACAACTCTCCTCTCCGAGGCCTCTGCCCTCATTCATCAACTTGGCCAGGCTCCGGGCCCCAATCTTTTATATTTCGAGACCGGCCAGGGCTCCGAGCAATCCATCGGGGCCGACGGCGGAGTGGACCTGATGACCCTGGAAGCCCGCTGCTACGGCTACGCCCGCATCTTCAAGCCTTTCATGGTCAACAACGTCTCCGGTTTCATCGGCCCGGAAACCCTCTACGATGGCCGCCAGATCATCCGGGCCAGCCTGGAGGATCATTTCATGGGCAAGCTCCTGGGGCTGCCCATGGGCATGGCCCCCTGCTATACCAATCACACCAAGATAAACCAGGATGACCAGGAAATGGCCACCCTGCTTCTTGGGCTGGCCGGGGCCAATTATTACATGGGCGTGCCCATGGGTGACGATATCATGCTGGCCTACCAGGACACCAGTTATCACGACGACGCCACTTTGAGGGAACTTCTGGGCCGGACCCCGGCCCCGGAATTTTTTGAATGGCTGAAGAGAATGGAACTTATGGATGAAAATGGCCGCCTGACCCCCAAAGCCGGCGACCCTTCCATCTTTTATTGATCTTATTATTCCCGCCGCCTTCCGGCCGGCTCCTGGCCGAAACCGGATGATCCGAGGTATCAAGGGGGAAATATGGTAACGGAACAGGAACTCAGAACGGCCGTCGAAGCAGTCTTGCGGGAAATGGGCGGCTGGCGTCCGGAGGCGCCGGCGGCGGTTGGCGGTTTGGCGCGGCCGGCGGCCGGCGGCGGGGAAGGGGATTTGCTTCCCGACCTCCTGGCCGCGGACCTTCAAGCGGTCGTCAATGTGCCCCGGCCCCATGACCTGGAAGCCCTGAAAGCCTTGAAGAAACGCACCCCGGCCCGGCTGGGGGTCTGGCGGGCCGGGCCGCGTTATTTGACGGAGACCCTTTTAAGGTTCCGGGCCGATCACGCCGTGGCCATGGACGCCGTCTTCACCGATGTGGCCGAGGAATGGCTCCGGGCCAACAACCTGCCACGCTTTCAGACCAAGTGCGAAAACAGGGACGTCTTCCTGACCCGCCCGGACCTGGGCCGCGCCTTCGAGGCCGAGGAATTGAATAAGATCAAGGCCCATGTGGGTGCCGCGAGCCGAGTGGTCGTATTCGTGGCCGACGGCCTGTCCACCACGGCCGTCACGGTCAACGCCCTGGACACCTTCAAGGCCATCGCCGATGGCCTGACCCGCCACGGCCTGAAACCGGCGCCCCCCTTCTTCGTGCAATACGGCCGGGTGGGGGCGGAAGACGCCGTGGCCGAAGCCGTTGGGGCCGAAGTCGTCTGCGTCCTCATAGGCGAAAGGCCCGGCCTGATAACTTCGGAAAGTCTCAGCGCCTATCTGGCCTACAAGGCTGTGGCGGATATGCCCGAAGCCAGGCGGACGGTGGTTTCCAACATTCATCAGCGGGGCACCCCGGCCGTGGAGGCCGGTGGCTATATAGCCGATTTGATCAAGACCATGCTGGACCGCAAGGCCAGCGGCCTGGACCTGAAACTGTAAAATACGCGGGCGAAGGGGCGGCGGACGCCCCCGGCTGGCGAAAGAATAGCCTTTTTACTGGAAAGGACAGCCCTATGGCCAAGAACGACCCCATGAAGGCCACGATCCTGGCGGCCAAGATAATCCCCAACATCAGCCCGGATATGGCCCGGGATCTCAAATTGGCCCCCGGGCAGAAAAGCCTCGGCCTGGTGACCGCGGACAACGACGACATCACCTATACCGCCCTGGATGAATCCACCAAAATGGCCGATGTCCAGGTGGTTTACGCCAGGAGTTTCTACGGCGGGGCGGCCAACGCCAACACCAAGCTGGCCGGCGAGATCATAGGCATCATAGCCGGTCCCAACCCGGCCGAGATCCGCAGCGGCCTTAATGCCATCAAGACTTTTCTCGCCGAAGAGGCCTGGTTCGTTTCGGCCAACGATGAAGGCAGCATCCGCTATTACGCCCATTGCATCTCCCGCACCGGGAGTTACTTGTCCAAAGTGGCCGGGGTCGGCGAGGGCGAGTCCCTGGCCTATCTGATCGCCCCTCCGCTGGAAGCCATGTATGCCCTGGATATGGCCCTTAAGGCGGCCGATGTGCGCCTGGCCGCCTTCTACGGCCCGCCTTCCGAAACCAACTTCGGCGGGGGCCTTCTTACCGGCAGTCAGTCCGCCTGCAAGGCCGCCTGCGATGCCTTCGGCACGGCCGTGCAATATGTGGCTGACAATCCCACACTTTATTAGGTTTTCCTCCGGCGGCCGAAAAACGGGGGAGGAGCGGCGATGACTGTGGAAGTGAAAGACCGGGATCTTATTTCCATCCAGGAAGCCCGCAATCTGGTCCAACTGGCTGAAGCGGCTCAGGGGCTTTATAGGGATCTGGATCAGGCCGGGGTGGATCGGGTGGTGGCGGCCGTGGCCGAAGCCGCCGAGGCCCAGGCTGTCCGGCTGGCGAAAGCGGCCCACGAAGAGACCGGCTTCGGCAAGTGGCCGGACAAGGCGCTGAAGAACATCTTCGCCTCGCGCCGGGTCCACGAATATATAAAATCCCTGAAAACAGTGGGGTTGATCAACGAGGATAAAGTAAACCGCCTCTACGAGGTGGGTGTGCCCGTGGGCCTGGTGACGGCCCTGATCCCTTCCACCAACCCGACCTCCACGGTCATCTTCAAGGCTCTTATCGCCCTGAAGGCGGGTTGCGCCGTTATCTTTTCGCCCCATCCCGGCGCGAAAAAATGTATCCGGGACACGGTAGAGGTCATCCGGGCGGCCCTGGCCGGGGTAGGCGCGCCGCCGGACATGGTCACTGTGCTGACCACGCCCACCAAGGAAGCCACGGACACTCTGATGCGCCACCCCAAAATGAACCTGATTTTGGCCACCGGCGGCAACGCCATGGTCCACGCGGCCTACAGTTCCGGCACTCCGGCCATAGGGGTGGGACCAGGCAACGGCCCGGCCTTCATTGAGAAGAGCGCCGATATCCCCTTGGCCGTCAAACGGATTTTCGACTCCAAAACCCTCGACAACGGCACCATCTGCGCCTCGGAACAGCCCATAATCACGGAAAGGTCCATCCGGGAAACGGTCATGGAGGAAATCGTCAGGCAGGGCGGCTATTTTCTGCCCCCGGGCGATTCCGAAAAAGTGGAAAAGGTGCTCATGGGACCCGGCGGCACCATGAATCCCGGGTTGGTGGGCCGCCCGGCCGAAACCATAGCCGAGGCCGCCGGGGTGGCCATACCCAAGGGGGTCCGGGTACTCCTGGGCGAGGAGAGCCGGGTTGGCGACAAGCACCCCTATTCCCGGGAAAAACTCATGCCGGTCCTGGGTTTTTTCGTGGAAGACAACTGGGAAAAAGCCTGCCAGCGCTGCCTGGAAATCCTGGCCCTGGAAGGGGCCGGGCACACCATGTGCATCCATTCCCGGGATTCGCGCATAATTCGGGAATTCGGCCTGAAAAAACCGGTTTCCCGCCTCATAGTCAATTCTCCAGCCGCCCTGGCCGCCATCGGGGCCACCACCGCCTTGACCCCCTCCCTGACTCTGGGCTGCGGGGCGGTGGGCCGCAACTCCACTTCCGACAATGTGGGGCCCCTTAATCTCATAAACATCCGCCGGGTGGCTTACGGACTTAAGGAAATAGAGGATATCCGCGAATCCGGCCCCGGGGCCGCCGCGCCCGCCCCAGGGGCGGACGAGGCCTTCCTGGAGGATCTGGTCCGCCAGGTCATGGCCCGGCTTAAAGACGCTCCAGCTTCTCAATAATCCATGGAGGAATAAAAAATGGCAACCAATCAACAGGCTCTCGGCCTTATTGAAACCAAAGGCCTGGTCGGCGCCATCGAGGCCGCCGATGCCATGGTCAAGGCCGCCAATGTCGTATTGATCGGCAAGGAACATGTGGGCGGCGGCCTGGTGACCGTGATGGTCCGCGGCGATGTGGGGGCGGTCAAGGCCGCCACCGATGCCGGGGCCGCGGCCGCCGGGCGGGTGGGCGAACTCTTGAGCGTCCACGTCATACCCCGGCCCCACGCGGAAGTGGAAATGATCCTGCCGGCTCTGGAAAAATAAGCCGGCTGATGGCGCGTTCCTTAAAGACCAAACCTGTAATGCGCGAACCCGGCGGTCCGCCGCCGGAAGGTGCGCCAAAGGTCAAACCTTACTCGGAAGGAGGCAATCCCGTTATGGCCAATGATACCCGCGCTCTGGGAATGATCGAAACCAAAGGCCTGGTCGGTGCAATCGAGGCCGCCGACGCCATGGTCAAAGCCGCCAATGTCGTATTGATCGGCAAAGTGCATGTGGGCGGCGGCCTGGTGACCGTGATGGTCCGTGGCGATGTGGGGGCGGTCAAGGCCGCCACCGATGCCGGGGCCGCGGCCGCCGGGCGGGTGGGCGAACTCTTGAGTGTCCACGTCATACCCCGGCCCCATGCGGAAGTGGAAATGATCCTGCCCAAGCTGGAAGGGTGAGGTTGGTCCGTAAAGAGGGTGGCCCTGATGAAAAAAGGCGGCGGGCCGGAGGCCCGCCCGGCCATAGCCGATCCGGCCGCCTTTCTGACCGGGGTAGCCGGGAGCTTCAGCCGCCGCCTGAAACCGGGAGCGGATGAAGTCGTGCGCCTGGGTCTTGACCTGGGCACGACCTCTCTGGTGTTGGTGGCCTTGGGTGAAGGCGGGCGTCCCCTGGCCGCGGCCCGGCGCTTCGCCCAGGTGGTGCGGGACGGGCTGGTGGTGGATTTTGACGCGGCCCGACGCTTGACCGCCGAGATGAAGGCGGAATTGGAAGAAGCCCTGGAAAGGGAATTGACCGAGGCGGCCATCGCCGTGCCGCCCGGCACCTCGGAGCGGGATACGGCCACCCACCGCTACGTGGCGGCCGGAGCCGGACTTGAGGTGGCGGCCGTGGCAGAAGAGCCCGTGGCCGCCAACCTGGTGGCCGGCTTAAGGGAGGGGGCCATTGTCGATATAGGCGGAGGCACCACCGGCGTGGCGGTGCTGCGCCAAGGGCGGGTCGTCCACGCCTTTGACGAGGCCACCGGCGGCGTCCACCTGACCTTGGTGCTGGCCGGCCATTTCAAAATATCCTTCGAGGAGGCCGAGACCCTGAAGCTGGATCCGGACCGGTCATCCCAGATCCTGCCCCTGGTGGCCCCGGTGCTGCAAAAAATAGGCACCATCATCCGTCAGGGACTGGCCGGCTGGCCGGCCCGGGAACTGTGCCTGGTGGGCGGCACGGCCGCCGCCCCCGGCCTGGAGAAAATAATCGGCCTTGAAACCGGGTGTCCGGCGCGGGTCCTGACCCACCCCCTCCTGGTCACCCCGGCCGGCATCGCCTTGAGCGCCTTTACCTGAAAACGGTCTTGAGATTAAGGAGACGGGCATGGAAATAACCGATGAACTGGTGCGGAAAATCACTGCGGAACTCTTAAGGCGCCTTGGACCCGAAATTCCGGCCGCCATGGGCCGGCCCCGCCTCCTGGTGGTCGGCGACCCCGCAGCCTTGAGCACAGAGGCCCGGGCCGAAATCAATGAACATTTCGAGGTGCTGGAGAACCCGGCTGACTGCGGCCTTTCCCGCGAGGCTGTATTGATCACCAGCCTGAGCATCCAGGCCCTGGTGCGGGTGGCAGCCGGCGACGAAGGTTGCACTCCGGAAGGCCGGGCGCTCTTGGCGGCCCTCCTGGAGGGGCGCCCCGCGGCCGTGCTTAAAACAGGCCTGGCTTGGCGCCGTTGCCAGGGAACCGCGCCCCGGCCCCTTTTGGACCGCTACGTCCGCTGTGAGGACCTCCTGGCCAGTTACGGCGTCAAACTGGTGGATGAAACCGAGATCACAGCCGCTCTCCTTGGCAAGTCCATGGGTCGATCCTGGACGGTCCCGGCCGTCCCGGCCCCCCGCCGTCCCGCGGGCCGGAAGCGGGTCCTGACCGAATCCGAAGTCCGGGCCCTCTGCCCGGCTTCCGGCGGCCCCCGCCAGACCTTGAGCCTGGCGCCTGGTGACATTTTGACCCCCCTGGCCCGGGATTATGTCCAGAGCCTGAAG
>JAITBV010000209.1 GCA_031283395.1 Candidatus Adiutrix sp. | reverse complement strand
GTCGTCTCCTATGATCCTCCTGTATTCACGGCCGGCATGGTCGCTGGCCAGGGCGATTTTCATGATTCGACCTATCAGACCTTTTGGGTTATGACGGGGCGCGGGCTGTGGAGATAATCCATCAGATGCCCTCGGTAAGCCATGTCTTCGCGGGTGATGTGCACCACCCACCATTCCTTTAGAAAATTCAAAAACGGGGTCGCCTCCCCGCCGTCTTTCAGGCAGCGTAGAAAAATGTGGTCAGCTTCGGCGATGAGATGGTCGTGGCGCTGCTGATGCTCCCGAAGCCGGGGGTAATCCGAATCCGTCAGCATTTCTATTTCGGTCGTGAAGTGGATCTTGGTATATCCCATGATCATCTCGGCCACGGGCCGGAGGAGGGATTCGTCGTCCCGGACGAACAGTGAATGATACAGGGAATTGATGATGGAGACAATGCCCCGATGCTGCTCGTCGATTATCTTCAGGCCGGTGTTATAATCCTCATTCCAGACTATCAAGAGATTTCCATGCTCGTGGGTCATGCCTGTCTCCCGCCCCTTATTTTCCTTTCTTGATAATGCGGTGCTGACTATGGACAAAATCCAGCATATGCACGCTGTAGGCCTTGTCATCGTGTAGTATGTGCTTCTGCCAGCAGTTCTTGAGAAAATTCAGAAACGCCTCCGGGTCCAGGCCGTGCGCCTCCTCTTTCAGGCATCTGAGGTAGTAGGTGGCCTCGGCGATGAGATGGTCGTGCTGGGCCTGGTGCTCCAGAATCTGCGGATAATGCGAGAGCTTCATCATGGCCATCTCGGTGGCGCAGTGGATCTTGAAATGGCTCATGACCATGGCCACGGTGGGGAACAGGAGGGTGTTGTCGTGCAGGACATTTATCGAAAAATGAAGGGAATTTATGATGGCTGCGAAGCAACGGTGCTGCTCATCGAGAATGGTTATGCCCGTAAGCGACGATTCATCACAGGCTATCAAGAGATGTCTCTGTCCGCGGGTCATGTGTCACCCCTTTGACCGAACCGAAAAAACCTGGATTTAGAAAAGGCGTTCCGAAAATTATAACCCCATACCACCCCAAAAAGCAAATCCGCCAACGCGAAAACCCGCCCAAAAACAGCGGGTCAAGGCTGATTCTTTGCGTTTCGCCTCAGGCCAGGGTCAGGGCCTCGTCCTGAAAAAACCCGAACGGGCGGGAGCGGACCGGGCGCTGGTCCCGGGATCCGACGGGGAGGGAGGTCAAAAGGCCGGGCTCGGCCAGGGCGGCCCGCACAAAGCCGCAATTGAGCTCATGTCCGGGCTTATGAAGGGTGAAACGGGCCAGGATCGGCGCGCCGGCCAAGGCCAGATCGCCCAGAAAATCCAGTATCTTGTGGCGGACGAATTCATCGCGGTAGCGCAGACCCTCCGGATTCAGGAGACCATCGTCGCCAACCACCACGGCGTTATCCAGGGAGCCCCCCCTGGCCAGGCCCTGGCGCCTCATGTTTTCCACATCCTGGGCCAGGCAGAAGGTCCGGGCCCGGCTGATCTCCGCGGCGTAGGCCTCGGGGGAGGCCACATAGCGGAAGCTCTGCCGGCCTATAAACCCGCCGAAGTCAATGTGCCCTTCCACGGACAAACGGCCGGCCGGCCGGGCCTCGATGCGCCTATTGTCATCCAGGGCCAGGCTGAAAGGGCGGGCCAGGGTCTTAAAGAGCCGGGGAGCGTCCTGGGAAACCAGCCCGGCCTCATGGAGGAGGCGCAGCCATTCGGCGGCCGAGCCGTCGAAAACCGGCAGTTCCGGGCCGTCCACCTCGGCCAGGAGGTTGTCCACCCCCAGGCCGGCCAAGGCGGAGAGGAAATGCTCAATGGTGCTTACACTGTTCTCCCCCCGGCCCAGAGTCGTGGCCAGGATGGTGCCGGTGACGTTGTCGGCCACGACTTTCAAAGCCGGAGCCTCCGGAAGATCGGACCGCGAAAGGCTGATACCGAAACCGGCCGGGGCCGGCTTTAGGCGGACCGTCAGTTCCCGGCCCGTATGCAGGCCCAAGCCCCGGGCGCTGATTTCAGTATTTATGGTTTTTTGCAACATAAGCGACATCCGGTCAAATAATTCATTTTTATGGTTTAAGCAAAACTGGTGCCAGAGGCCCAAGCCGGGCTCCTTAAAATATTATTTATTTATTTAAGCTGGTTATGATGGCAATAAATTTTAAAGGTTGCTTCGGCCGCTCGTGGTGTGGCCTTTTGACCACACTTTGCGAGGCCGCTCCGCCACAGTTTAATGCAGGCGCAAATGGAAGTTCAGGACAAAGGCCAGGCTGACCAGGATCATCACCCGGCTCACCTGGCGGCCCTTTCCGGAGCAGATTTTAAGCACGGTGTAGCTGACGAAGCCGAAGGCGAAGCCATTGGCTATGCTGTAGGTCAGGGGCATCATGATGATGGTCAGAAAGGCCGGGATGGCATCGGTGATGTCGTCTAGCTTCAGGTTGACCGCTTCGGTCATCATCATGGCCCCGACGACGATCAGGGCTGGAGCCGTGGCAAAGGGCGGCACCAGGGCGATGAGGGGAGAGAAGAACAGGGCCGCCAGAAAGAGGACCGCCACGGTCAGGGCGGTCAGGCCGGTCCTGCCCCCTTCGGCCACGCCGGCCGCGCTCTCCACGTAGGAGGTGACGGTGGAGGTGCCCATTACGGCGCTGGCCATGGTGCCCAGGGCATCGGTGGTGAGGGCCCGGTTAAGGTTTTCTATCCTGCCGTCCGGCTTCATCAGCCCGGCCTTTCTGGTCAGGCCGATCAGGGTGCCCATGTTGTCGAAGAGTTCCACAATGGTGAAGGTGAAGATGATGCTGAACACGCCGTAGGAGAGGGCGCCCATTATGTCCAGTTGGCCGAAGGCTCCGGCTTGGCCGAAGAGGCTGGGGACATTGAAGCTTATTATGTCGCCCGCTTTCTCAGGGGCCGGGCAGGCACCGAAAACCATGCCCAGAACGGTGGTAAAGATGATGCCCAGGAGTATGGCCCCCTTTATTCCCCGGCTCATCAGGACGCCGATGAATATGATACCCAGGCAGGACAACAGCGGGGCCTGGCCGCCCGAAAAATCGACGCTGGCCACATGGCCGGCCCCCACCAGAGTGACCGGGTTGTCCACCACCAGGCCCGCGCCCTGAAGGCCGACAAAGGCGATGAAGGTGCCGATGCCCACGGCTATGGCGATCTTGAGGTTCATGGGCACCGCGTTTATGATGGCCTGGCGGATGCCGCCCAAGGTCAGAACGAAAAAAACCAGGCCGGAGATGAAGACGGCGCCCAGGGCCGTTTGCCAGCTCAAGCCGAAGGAAAGGACCACCGTATAGGTGAAAAAGGCGTTGAGTCCCATGCCCGGAGCCACGGCCACCGGGTAATTGGCCCACAGGCCCATCAGGGCCGTGGCCCAGAAGGAGGCCCAGATAGTGGCGGCGATGGCCGCCGGCTTGGGAATGCCGGCCTGGGCCAGGATGTTGGGATTGACGAATATGATGTAGGCCACGGCCACAAAGGTGGTCAGGCCCGCGATGAGTTCGGTCCTAACCGTGGTCCTCTTCTCTTGGAGCTTGAAGAGGCTGTTCAAGAAGCCGGTCCGCTCGGGCATCTTTCCGCCGCCTTTCGCCACAGTCAAAAATCGTCCGAGGCCAGCACCCGGCCGTCAAAGGTCCGCACCTCGAAACGTCCGTTCTCATAAAAGCCGTAGCTGGGCGGCAGGCCGTCCTTGGGCAAGGCCGCGCTGCCTGGGTTCCAATAGTGGTTGGGGCCCCTTTTTTCCGCCACCGGCAGATGAATGTGGCCGAAGAGTATGACCACGTTCTCGTCCTCGGGCACTTTCATGTTTCCCCCGTTGGCGGGCAGTTCATGCCCGTGAACGGCCAGGATGGGGTGGGGCCCGGACATTATCCAGAGGCTTTCGGCCAGGTGGAAGGGCAGGACCATCTGGTCCACCTCTGAATCGCAATTGCCGCGAATGGCCAGGATCGGCCGGCCCAGGCCGCCCAGGATGGCCGCCACTTCCGCCGGTTCGTATTTTTCCGGCAGGGGGTTGCGGGGGCCGTGGTAGAGCAGGTCCCCCAGAAAGACCACGGCCTCCGGGGCCGTCTTTTCTATTTCCGCCCTGATCCGGGCGGCTTGGGCGGCGGAACCGTGGAGATCGGAAGCTATGAAAAGACGCATTTTTTTCTCCTTTTTTTCAACCCCTGAAATCGTCGATGAGGTTGAACATCAGGCCTGTGGTCACTTTGGGGTAGAAAAATGTCGATTTGCGGGGCATGGTCAGGCCCTTCTCCGAAACCCTGATCACGTCTTCGACCGTGCTGGGGTTCAGGATGAAAGCGGCCTTGTGTTTCTTTTCCTTCACCAGGTCCAGGGCCTGGCCGAGGTTGGAAACATAGGCGATGACATGCGGGTCGTCGAGGTTTTTTTCCGTGAGATTCAAGGTTTTTTTTAATATTATCCCGCTGAGCCTGACCGTGTCCAGGACAGCCAGTTCAGGCGGTTCTCCCTGGCCTTCCAGTTCCTCCAGGACTTTGTCCAAAGTCTTGAGGATGTAGTAGGTCTGGCGGCCGGCCAGGTAAAGGCCTATATTGTCCCGCTGCTTTTTCAGCTTGGTCAGAAAACGGTCGCGGATCACGGGCTCGGTCTTGTCTGTGAAGGCTTTTCCACTTATTTTGAAAAAATGGGAAAGGCTGTTCAAAAAATCGTCCGGGTGGGGCAGGGTCCCGTTAAACAGGCGATGGGTGGGAAGGATGACCAGCCCGGGATCGCTCATGGGACAGAGATAGATCATGACATAATCGGCCCCGGGGGAAAACTCCCCTTTTCCCTTCAGGTGATCCCGGTAATTCAAGGCTGTTTCATAGCGGTGATGGCCGTCGGCTATATATACTTTCCGGTCTTTCATAAGGCTTTTGAATCGATCTATGTTCCCCTGGTCCTGTTCCAGCCATATCCTGTGCCGGAATTTGCGATAATCGGTCAGGTCCGCCGCCGGCTCCCTCATTTCCGTGGTCTCCCGTATCAGGCTCCAGGCCCGGCGATCCTCATCCGGGAAAAAACCGAAAACCTGGCTGAGGTTGGCGTGGGTCGCCTTCATCAGGTTAAGGCGCTCTTCCTTGTGGCTGCTGAAGGTCTTTTCATGGGGTCTAACCTCGGAGTGGTGGTCTATATCCACCAGCCGCATAAGACAGACAAAACCTCGCCGCACTATGCTCCCGCCTTTGACCGGATTCCGGCAACTGGTTTCCACCTGAAAAATGGCCGGTCTTTCCAGACGTTCCAGCACACCTTCCTCCAGCCATTTCTTCAATATCTCCGCGGAACGCCGGTGCCAGGCGAATTTATCCTTTTCATCCGCCTCATTGACGTTGAAATCCAGGTGAAGGATATTGTGGGGATGAAGGTTAAGGCAATTCCGCTGTTCCTCCGGGTTAAGGACATCGTAGGGCGGGGCCACCAGCTGTCCGCCGTGGTCTTCCAATTCGGCCCGGCTGAACATTATTCCGTTAAAAGGCGCTATCTCAACCAATTTTCACCTCAAACCGTATTATATTCAATAAATCAAATAGGTTCAGCAGTCGCTTCCGAAAGGCGGCCGCGCACGTCAAAATCGACATCCTGGAATGGTTTGCGCCGCATTCTATGGGGCAGGGCCAGTTGCGCCGCGCTCAATATCTCGTCCGGGCCGGGATGGCCCAGACCCAACCAGGCGGCCAAGGTCAGGGCGGTCTTGATGACCGTAATATCCCCACGGTGGCCGTCCACGCCCAGGTCCAGGCATATCCTGACCGCGTTAAGCACGGCTTCATCCGGCAGTTTAATATCCGGCAGCCTTTTGGCCGCCTCATCTATTTTTAGCCCCAGTTCCATTTCTGCCGGCCTGAACCTGGCGGTGAAGGCTTCCGGGTCTTTTTCAAATTCAAGTCTCAGTCTGACCACCTCTTGGCGTTGAGCCTGATCGGCCAGGCCGCGCACTTCCACGCACAGGCCGAAACGATCCAGAAGTTGAGGCCTCAGTTCACCTTCCTCGGGATTCATGGTTCCTATGAGGGTGAAACGGGCCGGGTGACTTACGGAAACACCTTCTCTTTCCACTATGTTGCGGCCCATGGCCGCCGCGTCCAGAAGTGAATCGACCAAATGGTCGTCCAAAAGGTTAACTTCATCCACATATAAAAGGCCCCGGTTGGCCTCGGCCAAGAGCCCCGGCTCAAAGCGGCTCTCTCCCTTGACCAAGGCTTCTTCCAGGTTTATGCTACCTAAAAGGCGGTCTTCAGTGGCTCCCAAGGGCAGTTCCACCAGGGGCCTCTTCCTTGGTTTTCTCTCACGGAAGTTAAGGCTCCGGCAGTCATCGCACCATAATTCAATTTGGTCAGGGTCGCAACCGTAACGGCAACCGGCCATTACCTCCTGCTCCGGGAGTAAAGCGGTCAGGGCCCGCACAGCGGTAGATTTGGCTGTCCCCTTTTCCCCTCTTATCAATACCCCGCCAAGCCCCGGGTTTATGACCGACAGGATCAGGGCCAGCTTCATCTGGTCTTGTCCGACCAGAGCGGAAAAAGGGTAAATCTGGTTCATTTTTCAAACCGTCCCATATTTAGGCCGAAGTCAGTTGTTGTTTGATTAAAGGCCATTCTAAACATATGACCCCTTGCTCCCCTTTTAGAAGGTTCTTTAAATTATTTAAAACTTTTATTTTAATAAGCTGAATATATATTGTTTTTTATTTTTTAAACATTGTCCGCCGCTTATTATTTTCATTATTTTTTCTTATAAAGAAGAAATAAAACCATAAAGCGGACTAAATAAAAGTCAATTCCATATTGTCATAAAGCTTTTCTCCTTGGCTTATAAAATAAATAGAAAATTAAAAATTTTTAACCCCCAGTCTGGTCATCAACCATTCCAGTTCATCCTGTCGGCTGTAGAATATTTCCAGTTTACCGGCCCTTCCCTGGCGGCCTATTTTTACTTTAAGGCCCTGGAGTTGACGGGAAAAGGCGGTGGCCAGAGCCTCATAGTAGGCTTGGTCATCCGATGGCAATGGTTTGGTTGTCTTATTTTTTTTATTCAAACGTTTGATTATATTTTCAACCTGACGGACAGGCATTTTTTTGGTTATTATATTATTCCTTATATCATTTATGAATTCCTTATCAACCAAGGCGAGCAGGGCCCTGCCATGACCCGGGGTCAGGCGTCCGTAGCGTATGTCGTCTTTAATATATTCAGGAAGTTTCAAAAGCCTCACGGAATTGGTTACCGTTGATCTCTCCCGGCCCACCATTTCTGCTATCTGCTGGTGGGTTTGGGAGAATTCCTTTTCCAGACGGCCGAAGGCTTCGGCTTCCTCAATGGGGTTGAGGTCCTCCCGGCAAAGATTGTGGACCAGGGCCAGCCTCAGGCCTTCTGCCGGGTCTTCTGATTTTTCCCTGATGAAGACCGGGATTTTTTCCAGGTTGACCATGGCGGCGGCCTTAAGCCTTCTCTCTCCGTCCACCAATTCATAGCGTCCGTCCCCTTTGGGTCTGACTGTTAGGGGGTCTATGACGCCCATGGTCTTGATGGATCGGGCCAGGGAGCTTATTTCCTTTTCATCGAAATATTCCCGAGGCTGGTCCGGGTTGCGGTCTATGAGGTTGATATCCACCAGGAGGGGAAGGCCGGCCTTGATCCGGTCCGGGTCGGCTATGCCCGGAGACAAGAGAAAATCAAGGCCTCGGTCCGCTGCTATATCTTCCATTCCACGGCCCAGACGGTTTTTTTTGGAGGTTATTTTATTACTTATCATTTTGAGTTCAACCTGGTAATTATTTCCTCGGTCACGGCCAGGTAACCGGCCGCCCCGGCCGATTGGCGGTCATAGAGGATTATGGGCAGGGCGTGTCCCGGCGCTTCGGCCAGACGGATATTATTGGGGATGACGTTTTCAAAAACCACGCTGCCCATGCAACGCCTGAGATCTTTTATAACTTCCCGGGAAAGCCGGTAACTGGTGAAATTCATGGTAATGAGTATGCCCAGGATGGAAATACGGGGATTAACGGTTTCCCTAACGCGTTTATAGGTGTCTATGAGATTGGCCAAACCTTCCAGGGAAAGATATTCCGGCTTGGTGGGTATTATAAGACGGCTGGCCGCGCCCATGATGTTTATGTTAAGAAGATTGAGGTTGGGCGGGGCGTCAATTATGATGAAATCATATACGCCGCTCTCCGTTCCGTCCAGTTTCTGCTCTATCCGGCGTTTCAGAATGGTTTCCCGATTGGGCATATCCATCATTTTCTGATCCACGCCCAAAAGGTCGTTTTTAGCCGGCAGGACATGGAGGCTTTCAAGCATGGTCTCCCTGACCATCTGATCCAGAGGCATATCTGTCATCAAAAAATCGTAAAAAGTGGCTTTGAGGGGTTGCTTGTTAAGGCCCAAGCTCATGGTGCTGCTGCCCTGTTGATCGGCGTCCATAAGCAGGGTTTTTCGGCCGGCGGAGGCCAGACAGGCGGATAAATTGACGGCTGTGGTGGTTTTTCCCACCCCGCCCTTTTCATTGACGATAGCGATTATTTCCGCCATATCCGGTCCTTGAAGTTTAATCTTTTCATTTTAGCACAGTTGACCTGATATTTCCAAATAGAACAAGTAAAAAGCCGATGAAGCCGTCCTTTTACTTGTTCTACTCTTTTAGTTCTTCGGCCGGGGCATGGAAGATGGTGGTGGTGGGCAGAAGCCAGACTTGGGGGCGCAGGCCAGCCTGGCCGCAGGCGTAACTCAAAATATCAGCGGCCTTCCCGCCCGGAACATCTTCCGGCAGGGCCAGCCATTCAATAAAACCGTTATAGATGATAACGGCCGAACGGGGCGGGATATCCGTCTCGTCCTTGGCCGGGGCGTAACGGCCCAGAACGGCCAGGCCTATTTTAGCCCGGGCCATTTCTTCACGATCCAGGGGCTTGGCGCTCACTTTGGGGTCGCTTAAGGCCGTTTGGACCAGATCCCGGGCGGCCAGGTAAATTGGCTGAAGGCCTTTGAGCCTCCAGGCCCGGGCCCGCAGTTCGTCATCCACATAAAGGGAAAGCACCAGAGGTTGAGACACCTGAAGGCGCGGATCCACCCGGGCCTCTCGGGAGGGACGTCCTTCCTGGGCCGCGTTCAGGGCTTCCCTGGCTATCAAGAGGAGCACCTTTTTTTCCTGCCCCTTCAGCTTGGGCCAGGCGGCATCAGCTTGAGCCCAGGCCGGCCCGGCCAGGAAAAGCATCAGAAAGACCGGGAGCAATCCGGCCATCAAAGGGCGCCCTTTTTTTTTTCCATTTTGAATTTGAGGAATTCCACACCCATCGGGAGGCAGGACAGAAAGATGATGGCCAGGATGACCAGGGAAAAATTGTTCTTGACCGTTTCCAGTCCGCCGAAGAGATAACCCGCGCCCAGGAGCAGAAAATTCCACAGTATGGCCCCGGCCACGTTGAAAAAAATGAAGCGGCGGTAATGCATCCGCCCTATGCCGGCCACGAAGGGGGCGAAGGTGCGGACAATGGGCACGAAGCGGGCTATGACTATGGTTTGAGCCCCATATTTATCATAAAAGGCCTGGGTCCGGTCCAGATATTTCTTTTTGAGAAAACGTCCGTCCCGCTGGAAGGCCTTGGGCCCGACCCAGTGGCCGATCCAATAATTTACCGTGTCGCCCAGGATGGCCGCCGAACTCAGCAGAAGGAACAAAAGTCCCACGTTCAGGGGGGATTGGGGCAGGGCGGCGATGGAGCCGGCGGCGAACAAAAGGGAGTCGCCCGGCAGAAAAGGCCAGATGACCACCCCGGTCTCCCAGAAAATGATGATGAAGAGAATGAAATGGGTCTGCCAGCCGTAGCGGCCGACCAGTTCGGTCAGGTGCTGGTCCAGGTGGAGGACCAGATCCGCCGCCTGCCAGGCCAGGACCGATAATTCCTCCATTTATTGGGGATAGCCCACGGTCTGGCCCATAAGGGGCACAAGCCCGGCGTCGAGTTTGAGCAAGGGGGCCAGGATTTTGGGGTCAATGGATATCCGGGTCACGACGCTTAGGCCGGCCGAGGCGCAGTAGAGATAGACGTTTTCCGAAAAATGGCCCAGGTCCAGGCCGGCGACGGTTTTTCTTTCCGTGTCGTTGCCCTTGTATTGCCCCAGGTCGGCCGCGTAGATGAGGTTAAGGGGCGCGGTGGCCACAAAACTTTGGGAACCGGCCGCGGCCCGGTGGTCTCCCGGGGTCAGGGGCCTTAATTCGTGGCTTGGGGGATCGTAACGATAGGTTCCGTCCTTGGTGATGGCAAATATCTCAATGGCCTGGCGGTTGTTGGCGGTCGGCGCGGTGCGGTGTCCGTCCGGGCGGTTGATGCCGCCGGCGGCCCAAAGCGTTTCTGAAAGATGCGTCAGGCTCAGTTCCCGGTCGGCGAAGGCGCGGTCTGACTTGCGGGCCGAAAGGGCCTGGATGACCGTCAGCCCCCTGGCGTTGAAGTCCGGCTGGACCAGCTTGATGGCGTTGAAATCGTTGGCTTGGGCCGGGGCGGCCAGAAACCCCAGGGCCAAGCCCAGGGCCAGGGTCAAAAGTCGCATGATCGTTATCCTTTCCTATATAAGGGAGGAAAAAATTTCAAGAGCCGTGGGCATCCCCGCCAAGTCGGGCCCCCCGGCCTGGGCCAGGTCGTCGCGTCCTCCCCCCTGCCCGCCCACCGCGGCGGCCATGCGGCCAATTATCTCTCCGGCCTTGAAGCGCCCGGCCAGGGCCGGGCCCGCCATGACCAGGAGCATGACCTTGCCGGCCTCGGTCGGGGCGGCCAGGCCGATGAGGGCCGAAGGGCCCAGGCGGTCTTTCAACTCGTCGCCGATGAGGCGCAGGGCCTTGGGGTCGGCCGCGGTCACTTCGGCGGCCAGGAGCTTGACCCCGCCCTTTTCCACGGCCCGGTCCATAAGGTCGGCCGTAAGGTCATGGGTCCGGGGTCTTTGTTCCTTCAGCCGGGCGAAAAGCCGGGTGAGGCGCTCCGCCGCCTCTTCGGGCTTGGCTTTAAGGACAGCCAGGATATCCGCCAACTGGCGGCGCTGGCGCTGCATGAACTCCAGGGCCCCTTCGCCGGTCAGGGCCTCGAAACGCCGGACTCCGGCGGCCACGGAACTCTCCCCGGTTATCGCAAAGGCCCCTATCCGGCCGGTGCCGGCCACATGGGTGCCGCCGCAGAGTTCCAGGGAGTAGTCGCCCATGGCCACCACCCGCACCGTTTCGCCGTAGCGTTCCTCGAACAGGGCCGCGGCCCCGGTCCTGGCCGCCTCCTGTTGGCTCATGACCGTGGTGGTCACGGCCAGGTCATCACGGATGGCCTCGTTGACCTGCTTTTCCAGGGACTCGATCTCCTCGGGGCTCACAGCCGCGGAATGGGTGAAATCGAAGCGCAGGCGGTCTGGCGTGACCAGGGAACCGGCCTGGCGCACATGATCGCCCAAGGTGCGCCGGAGGGCCCGGTGCAGAAGATGGGTGGCGCTGTGGTTGCGGGCCGTGGCCAGACGCCCGGCCTCGTCCGCCACCAGGCGGGCCTTCTCCGAGGCGCTGACGCGGCCTTCGGCCACCACGCCGAAATGGAGGAAGACCTCGGTCCCCGGGGCCTTCCGCACGTCATAGATTTCCACCAGGCCCCCGGGAAAGTGGATCTCCCCCCCGTCGCCGGCCTGGCCGCCGGAGGCGGCGTAAAAGGGGGTGGCCGCGAAGACCAGGATCACCCGGTCGCCCTCTTCAACCTCCTGGACCCTTTGGCCGTCCCTGATCATGAGGACCGGTTCGGCCTCTTCGGAAACCAGGTTCTCGTAGCCGGTGAAAGAGGTGGTGAACCCCTCGGCGGTCAGGGCATTGACCAGGGAGGAGACCTCGTCGTCCCGGGAGGCCTCTCCCCCCTTCCAGGAGGCCCGGCTGCGGGCCTTCTGTTCCCGCATGGCCTCCTGAAAGCGGTCTTCATCCACGGCCAGGCCGTGTTCCCGGGCCACATCGCCGGTCAGGTCCAGGGGAAAGCCGAAGGTGTCGTAAAGCTTGAAGGCCAGGCGCCCGTCCAGGATCCGGGCCTTTTTCTTCTTCAGGTCGGCTATGGCCTCGTTCAAAAGGCCCAGGCCCGCGCCCAGGGTTTCGCCGAAACGCTCCTCTTCGGCGGTGACGATGTTCTTGATATAGGCCCCGTTTTCAGCCAGGTCCGGGTAGATGTCCTTCATGTTGTCGATGATCACCTGGCTCAGGTCGGCCAGGAAAGGCCGGGTCAGGCCCAGCCGGCGGCCGTGGCGTACGGCCCGCCGGAGGATGCGGCGCAGCACGTAGCCCCGGCCCAGGTTTTCGGGGCGCACCCCGTCGCCGATGAGGAAGGTCACGGCCCGGGCGTGGTCGGCCAGCACCCGGGTGGAGACGTTGTCGGCAAAGCCATCATCCCCGGGCTTGAGTTCCTTCCGGTAGATATAGGGCTTGCCGGTCAGGGCGGCCGCCTTTTCAATGAGCGGGGTGAACAGATCGGTCTCGAAGTTGGAATCCACGCCTTGGCAGATGGCCGAGAGGCGTTCCAGGCCCAGGCCGGTGTCTATGGAGGGCTTGGGCAGGGGCTTCATGGAACCGTCGGCGAAGCGCTCGAACTGCATGAAGACCAGGTTCCACAGTTCCAGGAAACGGTCGCAATCGCATTCGGGGCTGCAGTCCGGCCGGCCGCAGCCGATATGGGGGCCCTGGTCGATGTGGACTTCGCTGCAGGGGCCGCAGGGGCCGGTATCGCCCATGGCCCAGAAATTGTCCTTCTCCCCCAGGCGGGAGATGCGTTCGCCCGGGACGCCGGCTATTTTGCGCCACAGGTCGAAGGCCTCGTCGTCGTCCTTATAGACCGAAAAATACAGGCGGTCCGGGGGCAGGCCGTATTC
>JAITBV010000200.1 GCA_031283395.1 Candidatus Adiutrix sp. | reverse complement strand
AAAGGACCATAGAGAGCACCACCGCGACCATGACCCTTTTGATATCCAGCATCGCCCTTATCTCCCTGGTGGTGGGGGGCATAGGGGTGATGAACATCATGCTGGTTTCCGTGACCGAGAGGACCCGGGAAATAGGCGTGCGCATGGCCATCGGGGCCAAGCGTTTCAACATACTGGAGCAGTTCCTGATCGAAGCGGTCCTCTTGTGCCTCATCGGCGGCCTGGCCGGCATCGCCCTTTCCGGCCTGGTGGGCGCGGTCTTCAACGCCGTAACCCGCGATTTCCATATGTCCTTTTCCACCGCTTCCATCCTTTTGGCCCTGGGCTGCTCCACCCTCATCGGGGTGCTGTTCGGCTTCATGCCGGCCCGGAACGCTTCCCACCTCAACCCCATCGAGGCCCTGGCCTACGAATGAGGCGGCAGGCCTTGGAAAAGCGATTGCCTTAAGCTGTTTTTTTCTGTTATAGTCGAAAAATCCCAAGCCGGGATCGGGCGGTTAACTCAGCGGCTAGAGTATCAGCCTTACAAGCTGGGAGTCGGGGGTTCAAATCCCTCACCGCCCACCAAATTTTATTATTAAAACCAATAATTTGACTTGCTTGGGGGGGGGCCGCATTTCTCATTGTCAGTCCATTGTCAAAAGCAGATACTCTATTGCGCCGCAAAAAGAAGAGGCCTTGAAAACGGCCTCTTCTTCGTCCGGGTTGGCGGGAACATTTGGGAGAGAGGTGAGGATGGGATTTGAGGGAGCGGTTGACAATAAGCCGCATCTGGGCTATTCTGAAAAAGCCTGAGGGGCGCGTCAACGCCCCCCAGGCGGAACCGACCTGCTTTTCAGCGTGGAAATTTGGCCCCTACAGGATTACGCCCTGTAGGGGCCGCTTTGTTGGGGTTATCGAGAAGTGCCGGTCATTTCAACCGGCGGCTTATCAGATTCGCCACCAGGCCGGCTATTACACCGACCAGCAAGTCCCAAAGGAACGCAATCGTGGGAACCTCCTCTCCGGTCGGTCCCGAAGAGATGATAGCAGAATAGCCCGGGGGAAGCAATGAGCGTCCACCAAACTACAGACGGCCGCTGGTTCGCGGCCTTTCACCAGCCGGGCAACCCCGAAGCCCTTTTTTCTTTTGGTAAACCATTCTGACAAACCACACGGCAATCTGGCAAGGCAACAGGTATCGCGAAGGCCGCTTGCTCATGGCGCCTCTTGAAAAAATGTTTTGTTAAGTATGGATAAGGTCCAGTCTTCTCCGGAAGTAGAGCCAACGGCATATTCCAACACTTGCCTTACGCTGTTGTCCGCGTTGAAGATCAACACTTTTGGCGTTATTCCCGGAAGTTCGCGGTGGCTGGCAATGTATTCCGAAGCGCAGACGATGATTTCGTCGCCTTTCTGGCAGGTGCGGGCGGCGGCGCCGTTCAGAATGCAGCCGCCGGAGCCGGCCTCGCCAAAGATGACGTAGGTCTCAATACGAGCCCCGCTGTTCTTGTTCCATACTTGGACGAATTCCAGAGGATATATGCCAGCCAGGGCGCAGTGGACAGGATCAAGCGTTATGGAACCGTGGTAGTCAAGGTTGGAATCGGTGACCCGGAGGCCGTGCAGTTTCGCGCGTAATATTTTTATCATGGGTAAGTCTCTCAGCCGTTGTCTGGTCCTCTACTTATCCCGGGCGAGGCCCCGGCCCTGAAGACTGGCCGGGCCGACGGAGGCAAAGTCCCCCACCAAATCAAAAGCCGGCTGTATTGCCCACTTGCCCTTGGTGTTGATAAAACCCCATTTCCCGTTGCTTTGGCTTAAGGCCCGGGCCAAGCCGCCTGCGGCAAAATCCCCCACCAAGTCAAAAGCCGGCTGAATGACCCACTCGCCCTTGGCGTTGATAAAGCCCCATTTCCCGTTGCTTTGGCTTAAGGCCTGGGCCAAGCCATCCGCGGCAAAATCCCAAACCCCGTCATAATCCGGCTGAATGACCCACTCGCCCTTGGTATTGATAAAGCCCCATTTCCCGTTGCTGTTAGCCCGGGCCAGGCCATCGGCGGCAAAGCCGCTCATTATATAGTCAAAAGCCGGCGGTATGACCCATTCACCCTTGGCGTTGATAAAGCCATACTGGTGGTTTAAGGCCAGGGCCAAGCCGTTTGCGTCAAAATCCTCAACCTGGTCAAAGGCCGGCGGTATAGCCCACTCGCCCCTAGTGTCGATAAAGCCCCATTTCCAACCGCTTCTTACCCGGGCCAAGCCGCCAGCGGCAAAGTCCCAAACCAGGTCAAAAGCCGGCGGTATGACCCACTCGCCCTTTACGTTGATAAAGCCCCATTTCCCGTTGCCTTCCGCCCGGGCCAGGCCGTCCGGGGCAAAATTCTCAACCGCGTCAAAAGCCGGCGGTATGACCCACTCGCCAGCATCGTTGATATAACCCCATTTCATATCGATTCTGGCCCCAACCAAGCCGCCCGGGGCAAAGTTCCAGACCTCATCAATCTCCGGCGGTATGGCCCACTCGCCCCTGACGTTGATAAAGCCCCATCTCTCATCATTACTTAAGGCCAGGGCCAGGCCGCTGGCGGCAAAATCCTTGACCGCTTCAAAATCCGGCCGTATGACCCATTTACCCTTGGAGTTGATAAAGCCCCATTTCCCGTTGCTTTCCGCCCGGGCCAGGCCGTCCGCGGCAAAGGCCTCAACCTCGCCCAAATCCGGCGGTATGATCCACTTTCCCCTGGAGTTGATAAAACCCCATTTCTCGTTGTTTTTAGCCCGGGCCAGGCCGTCCGCGGCAAAATCTCCGACCGCTTCAAAAGCCGGCCGTATGGCCCACTCTCCCTTGGCGTTTATAAAGCCCCATTTCCCATCGATTGCCGCGCTGGCCAGACCGTTAAAACCACCTGCCTTCACTGGGGAAAGAGCGGGGTTCGCCGACGCTTCCCCGTAAAGAATGCCAAAAGACCCAAAAGCGGCGGAACATAGGGTGATAAATACGAGAATCCAGAACAGGTATCGTAAAGATCGGTTTTTCATGCGTGCCTCTTCTTTAACCATTTAAACGCGTCTTTGGGTTTAAGATCCCCGCCAAATTTGGTCCGGGGCTACTCCCCGGCCCTGAAGGCTGGCCGGGCCGGCGGAGGTGATGAGCACCGGCGCCATTCGGCCGATGAGTTCCGGCGGGCCGTCGAAGTGTACCAGCTTGTGGTTGCGGGCCCGGCCGGTCAACTGGCCCGGCCGGCGGCCCGAGGTCCGTTCCACCAGCACTTCCAGCACCTGGCCGATATGGGCCTGGTTTCGGGCCAGGCTGATGGCCTTCTGCCGGGCCTGGAGCCGGGTCAAGCGGCCGGCTTTTTCCTCTTCCGGCACCTGGCCGGGAAAAGCGGCCGCGGCCACGCCCGGGCGATCGCTGTATTTGAAGGAGAACATGGAATCGAAACCCACGGTTTCCGCCAGGTCCAGGGTGGCCGCGAAATCAGCCTCGGTTTCCCCGGGAAAACCAACGATGACATCGGTGGAGAGGGCCAGGCCGGGCCGGGCCCGGCGCAGGGCCTCCACCAGGCCCAGGTATTCTTCCCGGCCGTAACCCCTCCGCATGGCCTTCAGGACGGTCTCGGAACCGGATTGGACCGGAAGATGCAAACTGTCGCCAAGGGCCGGGAGAGTATGGAAAAGTTCAACCAGTTCCGGGGAAAAATCCTTGGGGTGGGAAGTGACGAAGCGCAGGCGTTCCACCCCCAGGGCAGCCGTGGATTTCAGGAGGTCCGGGAAACCGGGGGTTCCGTCGGGGGCCCCGGCCAGGCCCCGGCCGTAGGCGTTGACGTTCTGGCCCAGAAGGGTTATATCCCTGGCCCCGGCGGCCAGGAGGGCCACCACCTCCTCCAGTATCTCCCCGGCCGGGCGGCTCAGTTCCGGCCCGCGCAGATAGGGCACCACGCAATAGGCGCAGTAGTTGTCGCAGCCCTGCATGATGGTGACCCCGGCGGTCAGGACCGGGGCCGGCGGCACGGGCGGCGAGACCCCCAAAGACTTAAGGTTGGCCCGGCTCCAGGCCGGCTGCCGGCCCGGGCCGGTCAGGGCCTGCCGGGAGCCGTCCATTTTCTCCAGAATATCCGGCAGCCGGGGCAGATGCTGGGGGCCGGCCACCAAGTCCAGCCAGGGCACCCGCTCCAAGAGGGCCTGTCCTTCCTGCTCGGCCACGCAGCCGCCCACGGCCACGATGAGGGAGGGCTTCCGGCGTTTCAGGGCCCGCACCTCCTCCAGATGGTTCAGCACCCGTTTGGCCGCCTTGGCCCGGACGGAGCAGGTGTTGAAGAAGATGAGATCGGCCTCCTCCCGGGTGGCGGCCGGCTGCCAGCCCCGGGCGGCCAGGAGCTCGCCCAGGCGGCCGGAATCATATTCATTCATCTGGCAGCCGAAAGTGACGATGAAGACGCGGCGGCGCATTTACGGGCTCCGGCCCACCAGCAGGGGACGCCAGAAGGGGCGCAGGGCCAGCCGGGTGACCAGGGCGGTCAGGACCAGGGCCAGAACCAGCCGCAGGACTAAAAAGCACCAGAAGGAACCGCCCAGGGCCCACATCAGCAAGGTGTCCTCCAGCATGGAATGAAAGACGCACATGAGCATGACCGAACCGAAGATGTCCCGGGGAGTCAGGTGGCCGGACCGGCTTTCGGCCACTATGAGCCCGCCCCCGTAGGCCAGGCCCACCACGCAGCCGATGATGGTCACCATCATGGCCGAATCGCTGACCCCGGCCAGCCGGAGGGGGGGGCCAAGGACCTTGGCCAGCACCCGGGTCAACTCGAAATACTTGATGATTTCCATCAGGATCATCAGGGATTCAATGAGGGCCAGGATGAAGAAAAGCTGCTTGAGGTTGAGCCACAGCCAGACGCTCCAGGGCGGCACCGGCTCGCTGACCATGTTCATGAAATCTTTCACCTGGGTCGGCTCCGCTCCCCAGCCGAAGAGGCCGGCCCCCTTATAAATCAGGACACCCCAGAGAAAACCTGAAAAAATGCGGAAAACCGACACCCGCCAGAAGGACAAACCGGCCCCGCGGCAGATCTGCCCCTCCACCAAAAGGGAATGGGCCATAAGGCACATGCCCCCCAGGATGGTCATCTGGGCCAGGGTCAGGGCGGGGTCCAGGAGGGGGTTAAGGGCCAGATAGACGCTGATGGCCACATAGAGGTTGGCGACCATGCCCGAGACCCAGACCAGGGCCGTCTCCGGGGGCAGGCCCACCAGGGCCATGACCGGCTCGAAAACCCGGGACAAAGGGCCGATAAGCTCAAAATAGAGCAGCAGCCGGGTCAGGACCAGGGCCGGGATCATGAGCTTGATCACCAGCACCCAGGCCGAAAAACCCCGTTTCAAGGTCTCCCGGCCGTGGTCCAAGACCCCGGCCCAGGTGCGATCGCGTTTCATAAAAACCTGATTACTCAGCGCTTCCCTGAGCTTTCCTGATATAAAAATAGATACAAAAAGGCCACGGCTTCAGCCGTGGCCGGGAAACCCTTCAGGTCGCCCCCGAAAGGGTCAGGCCTTGGCCGGGGTTTCTTTTTTGGCCTTGGCCGCCGAAGGCTCCTTGGGCTCGGAGGGCTTCTCCGCCTTGGCCTCGGAACCGGCGGCTTCCTTCTTGGGTTCGCCTTTCCGGCCGGTGTAATCAGTCACATACCAGCCGCTGCCTTTGAGCTGAAAGCTGTTCATGCTCATCAGCTTGGCCATCCGTCCGCCGCAGGCGGGACATTTCTTCAAGGGGGCGTCGGAAAATTTTTGCATTATTTCAGTGGCTTCACCACATTTTTGACATTGGTATTCGTAAATGGGCATACTAAACCTCCCTATATCTTTTCCGCTCCCTAATATAACCACTTCCGGCCAAAAGTCAACCGGGGGCGGGGCCGGGCTCAGGGCCAGAACACCTCCAGCATGGAGCAGGACAGGCCGGAGCCGATGCCCATGAGGACCAGGCGGGCTCCGGGGGGAATGAGGCCCCGCTCCAGGGCCAGGTCCAGGGTGAAGGGAATGGCCACGGGCCCTATGTTGCCGTAATCCGGATAGGTCTTGACCAGGGTCGCCTCATCCAGTTCAAGGGACTGGCAGAGCTTTTTGGTGTTGGCCGCGCTGACCTGGTGGCTGATAAGGCGGGTGAAACCAGCCGGGGTCCAGCCCAGTTCGGCCGCGCCCTGGTCAAAAGTGGCCTTGGCCAGGGCCACGCCGGCGGTGAGCAGGGCCGGGGAGTCGGTCTCCATGCCGTCCTCGTCGCCCCGGCAGAGGTCGTTGGCCAGGGCATCGGTGCGGCTGACGGCCCCCACCAGGCGGGGGGCCCCGGGGTAATCCCGCCCCCGGCCCAGGACCAGGGCCGCGCCGCCGGAACCCAGGGTCAGGGTGGCGAAGTGGCGGAAAAAGACGGCCCGGTCCGTGACCGCCTGAAGGCGGGCCAGGGTGGCCTCCAGAACTGGCCGGCTGTTTTCCCCGGCCACCACCAGGGCGTGCTCCGCCAAGTCCCTCTCCAGGGCCAGGGCGGCCAGCTCCAGGCCGTCTATGAAGCCCAGGCAGGCGCTGCCGATGTCCAGGCTCTTGACCTGGCCCCCCAGGCCCAGGCGGCTCTGGACAATGGAGGCGGTGGAGGGTTCGATGTGGTCGCGGCCCACGGAAGTGGAATAGAGAAGATCCAGACGGCCGCGGTCAAAACCCGTTCGGTCCAGGAGCTTTTCCGCGGCCCGGACGGCCGCCTGGCTGGGCTTGACCTCCGGGGGATACAGGCGCCGCCGGAGTATGCCCGTCAGGGAGGCCAAAAGACCCCGAGGCAGCCTGAGCCGCTCGTAAACCGGCTCCAGGCGCTCCTCGATGGCCTCGGAGGAAAGTATCTCCGGGGCCTCGTCCCGGGCCAGGCCCACTATGGCCACGTCGTTGAATTTTACCGGTCTCATAGGCTACCGGCGGTGATTATAGCATTTTCCAGCCGAAGTGTGGTATTATGTCCCTTAAATCCATTCCCCAAAGTCAGTCATTTTCAATCCACCGTCCGGCCGCGTAAAGCCGGGAAAGGAAAACCATGAGCGTCACAGATTACAGGAAGACCAAAATTGTGGCCACCCTCGGTCCGGCTTCGTCCAGCCCCGAGATGCTGGCCAAACTGATCAGGGCCGGCCTGAACGTGGCCCGGCTGAATTTTTCCCACGGCGATCCCAAGGATCACCAGGCCATGGTGGACCGCATCCGGACCATAGGCCAGGAAGTGGGCTTCGAAGTGGGCATCTTGCAGGATCTCTCCGGCCCCAAGATCCGCCTGGGCAACATCCGCGACCGGGTGCTGACGTCCGGTTCCACCGTGCGGCTGACCTCGGGAACCGAAGAGACGGGCGATGAGTCCATCCCTGTCAACTACAAGTATATTGTGGAAGACGTGGCCGTGGGCGAACTGGTGCTGCTCTTCGACGGCAAGCTCAGCGTCAGGGTGGTGGACAAGGACGACAAGGCCCTGATCTGCGAAGTCGTCACCGGCGGCCCTTTAAGTTCCCACAA